>JBIOYO010000187.1:0-2582 GCA_044870175.1 Nocardioidaceae bacterium
GCGGACCCACCCCCTGTCGCACCCCCCGTGGACCCCCTGTCCTGACCCCCCGCCTCCCGGGCTTGCCCTGGGCGGTCAGCGTCCGAGGGGTTGTGGCCGATGCCTGCACGGATCCGCCGTTGTGGCCCGAGAATGCAGCGACACGCCGGGCGCCGTTGCATCCATCGGCCACAACCCGGCGGGCACCTCTCGGAGCGTGGTCGTCCACAGCCCCGGACTGTCCACAGGTCGGCAGGACGCAGCGGCGGATGGCCGCGCCGGGCTGGACCGTGGGTCCCATGCGCGCCGACCGAGACGTTGTGGTGGGAGCGGTACGCCGCCACGGCTGGAACCGCGTGGCCTACGGCCTGTACCGCCGAGACGCCACAGCAGACGAACGCCTGGCCGACCTGGTCGCCTGGCAGCAGGTCCTCCCGACCACCGGATGCCTGACCCATCTCACCGCCGCCGCCCTGCACGGCCTGTGGCTGCCGCCGCTGCCCGACGACCTCCCGGTCTTCGTGAGCCTGCACAAGGGTCAGGCCCGGCCGAAACGCCCGGAGGTCAAGGCCATGCGCCACACCAAGCCGATCGCCGCCGCCTGGCACGGGGAGCTGCGCGTGGCCGCCGTCGACGAGGCGCTGCTGGTCTGCGCACGCCATCTCGGCCTCCTCGACCTGGTGGTGATGGGCGACTCCGCGCTGCACCAGGGGCTGACCACGATCCCCGACCTGTGCGCGTCGGCGAGCCGGAACCGCTGGGGCGCGACCAGGCTGCACGCCGCGACGCGATGGATGGACGGGCGGTCGGAGTCGCCGTGGGAGTCCCTGCTGCGCGTGCTGCACCGGGCCTGCGGCGTGGCGGTGGTGCCCCAGCACGAGGTCCGCGACGACCGGGGCAGGTTCGTCGCCCGCGGCGACCTGTGGATCCGCGGCAGCCGCATGCTGCACGAGTACGACGGCGGCGTGCACCGCGAGCGCGACGTCCAGGCCGGCGACCTGCGCCGCGACCGGCGGCTCCTGGCAGCGCAGTGGCGACGCCGCGGCTACACCGCCGCCGACGTCCTCGGCCGCCCGCAGGCGATCCTGGCCGACGCCGACGAGACGGTGGGTCGCCGCCATCGAGTGGACCGGCTCGACCCCTGGCTCGCCATGGTCGAGCAGTCCCTGTTCCACAGCGAGGGCCAGGCCCGTCTGGCGCAACGGCTGCGCCTCCCCACGTGTGGCCGATGAGCCGTAGTCCCGCGTGGCGGGGCGGCCCGGTCGCGGCCTGCCAGCTTGTGGCCGATGACTGCAGCGTCGTACGGCGTGTCGCTGTCGTTCTCGGCCACAAGTCAGCTCATCTGCAGGCATCGGCCACAACCCCGCCAACCTGCGCGCCCCGGCATAGGCTGACCTCGTGGACCGCCGGATCTTCGGGATCGAGAACGAGTACGGCGTCACGTGCACGTTCCGGGGGCAGCGCCGGCTGAGCCCGGACGAGGTGGCGCGGTACCTGTTCCGCAAGGTGGTGTCCTGGGGCCGCAGCAGCAACGTGTTCCTGCGCAACGGCGCGCGGCTCTACCTCGACGTCGGATCCCACCCGGAGTACGCCACCCCCGAGTGCGACGACATCGTCGACCTGGTCACCCACGACAAGGCGGGGGAGCGGGTGCTGGAGGGTCTGCTCGTGGACGCGGAGCGGCGGCTGCATGACGAGGGCATCGCCGGCGACGTGTACCTGTTCAAGAACAACACCGACTCCGCGGGCAACTCCTACGGATGCCACGAGAACTACTGCGTCGGGCGGCACGGCGAGTTCGCGAAGCTGGCCGACGTGCTGATCCCGTTCCTGGTCACCCGGCAGATCGTCGTCGGGGCCGGCAAGGTCATCCAGACCCCTCGGGGGGCGCTGTACTCGGTGAGCCAGCGCGCCGAGCACATCTGGGAGGGCGTGAGCAGCGCCACCACCCGGTCCCGGCCGATCATCAACACCCGCGACGAGCCGCACGCCGACGCCGAGCGCTACCGGCGGCTGCACGTGATCGTCGGCGACTCCAACATGTCCGAGACCACCACCATGCTCAAGGTGGCCACCTGCGACCTGGTGCTGCGGATGATCGAGGAGGGCGTGGTGATGCGCGACCTCACCATGGAGAACCCCATCCGCGCCATCCGGGAGATCTCCCACGACACGACCGGGCGGCGGAAGGTGCGGCTGGCCAACGGCCGCGAGGCCAGCGCCCTGGACATCCAGCAGGAGTACCTCAACCGGGCCCGCGACTTCGTCGACCGCCGCGAGCTGCACACCCCGGTCGTCGTACGCTCCCTGGACCTGTGGGAGCGCGGGCTCAAGGCGGTGGAGTCCGGAGACCTCTCCCTGGTCGAGCGGGAGATCGACTGGGTGGTCAAGTGGCGGCTGATCGACCGGTACCGCTCACAGCACGGGCTGCCGCTGAGCCATCCCCGGATCGCCCAGCTGGACCTCGCCTACCACGACATCCACCGCCGCCGCGGGCTCTACTACCTGCTGGAGCGCCGAGGCGCGGTCGCCCGGGTCACCGACGACGTGCGGATCTTCGAGGCGAAGTCCCGGCCGCCGCAGACCACCCGCGCCCGCCTGCG
>JBIOYO010000188.1:0-2007 GCA_044870175.1 Nocardioidaceae bacterium
GGCGTCCCACTCCGCGGCCTCCACGGCGAGGCGGCGTTGGACGGCCCGGCCCGTCGCGTCCTCGGTCAACCAAGCACGCAGCCTCGGCCACTCCCGGAACAGCGCCTCGTGCGCCACCTCCACGTAGCCGTCGGACAGGGACAGCAGACGGGCGCCGGCGAGCCGCTCGACGACCGCTGCGACGTCGGACTGAGGCAGGCCGGCGAGCTCGGCCCTCGACACCCGCCGGCGGACGACCTGGGCACCCTCGCCCGGGCCGGTCAGCCGCAGCAGCAGCGCCCGCGTGACCTCACGACCGTGGTCGTCGAGCTCGGCCCACACCTGCTCGGCCATGTGACCGATCGCTCCGCTGAGCCCACCGAACCCGACGTAGGCGTCGAAGGTGAGCCGCCGTCCCTCGCGGGACGACCACAGCTGCGCCAAAGACGTCGACAGCAGGGGCAGAAGGCCCGGCTCGGCGCCGGCGTCGGCGATCACCGCGTCGACCAGCCCGTCGTCGAACTCCAGTCCGGCCCGACGAGCCGGCCCCTCGATGACCCGGCGGACATCGTCCCGGTTCGGGGCGCCGACGAGCACCGTGTCGTCTGCCGCGATCGTGGCGAGCCTGGAGTGATCCGCCAGCCGGTCGACGTAGTCGGCACGCAGCACCAGCACCACGGTGACCCTCGGGTCTCGGCTCGAGGCGAGATCGGCCAGCGTGTCGAGGAACGCGTGCCGCTCGCCCTCGTCGGCGCACGCCGTCCACACCTCCTCGAACTGGTCCACGACCAGGACCGAGCGCGCCTCGCCGTCCTCCGGAGAGCGGACGACCCGCTCGAGCAGCGCGCCGGCGTCAGCGCCGCGAGCCTCTGCCAGGCGATGGGCGAGCTCGCGCAGAGGGTGCGCGCCGGGACGCAGGACCACGACGTCCCACCCGGCGCTCCCGGGAAGCCGATCGTCGGCCAGGGCGGCCAGCAACCCCGCCCGCACCACCGAGGACTTCCCAGTGCCGGAGGCTCCGACGACCGCCAGGCAGGACGCACCGGAGACCTTGGCGACCAGCTCCGCGACGAGCCGTTCACGCCCGGCGAACCACGCCCCGTCGGCGACGTCGTAGGCGGCGAGCCCCGACCAGGGACAGCGGCTTGCGGCGGCGGCGTCGCGAGGTTCGGCCCGGGCGAGGTCCAGGACCCCCGCGGTGAGGCGGGACCTGGCCATGAGGAGTGAGGTGTGCGACCTGTCCGCCTCAGCAGCCGCCGCACTGACCGCGACCGCCGCCGTGGCCCGCACGTAACCGACCGCGGCGGCATGAGCGCGCGACGGCCATCCACCCGACTCGGCGAGGACCAGGTCCGTAGCCGCCTCCAGGTCGGACTCCCCCACATAACCTGACACCAAGGAACGGACCGCGTCCCGGTCGAGCGGGGCGAGGTCGAGGACCGTCGCGTCCGGGTCGACATGGGCCGACGGCGGCAGGAGGAGCACCGTCAGCGCCGGCTCCCCAGCCGGAGGCGCCACGCGGTCCACCACGAGCAAGTCTAGGAGATCCCGCGGTGGCTGGGGATCGGGTCCAGCCGGGCCGACGTACTGGACCTGGCCACCTGCGGCTACGATCTCCCCGGCGAGAGTCCCGGCTAGCCTGCGCCGACCGGACCCGAGCGGGCCGCGCACGGCGACCACCCGCGCCGCTCCCGAACGGGCTCGCTCCCACTCCCCGCGAAGCACGGCGAGCTCCGCATCCCGTCCATACAGAACGTCGGAGCCGGTGTGCAAGGCCGCTGGGACCGATGCCGGAGCGGCGTCCCGCCGCAGGCAGGGATCCTGCTTGAGCACCTTTGTGTGGAGCTCCCGCAACTCCGGGCCTGGGTCGATCCCCAGCTCGTCCGCCAGCAGGGCACGAGCCCGCTCATAGGCCGCCAAGGCCTCGGCCTGTCGTCCCGCCCGGTACAGGCCCGTGATCAGCAGCCCCCAGAGACGCTCTCGCAACGGGTGTTCGATGACCAACCGCTCCAGCTCGGCGACAACCGC
>JBIOYO010000189.1:0-3520 GCA_044870175.1 Nocardioidaceae bacterium
GCGCTCGGGCCCAAGAACGTCGAGCTGGCCGCGGAGCTCTTCGACGGGTGGGAGCCGATCTTCTACGTCCCCGAGCGGGCCGGTGAGGTGTTCGGGGACGCGCTCGCGGCCGGCCGGGCCAACCGCCTCGCGGAGCTCGGCGCGCTGGACGTGGTCGTGGACACGCAGCTCTTCGTGAGCGAGGACGCCGACGAGGTGGCCGCCGCCGTCGCGACCATCCGCGAGCACCTGGCCCTCTACATCGGCGGCATGGGCGCGCGGGGCAGGAACTTCTACAACGACCTGGCGGTCCGGTACGGCTTCGAGGCGGAGGCGGCACAGATCCAGGACCTCTACCTGACCGGCCGCAAGGCGGAGGCGGCCGCCGCCGTCCCCGAGGACCTGGTGCACGGCATGACCCTCGTCGGCGCCCCCGGATGGGTGCGCGAGCGGGTCGCGGCCTTCGCCGAGAGCGGGGTGACCACCCTGAACGCGACCCCGCTGGCCCGCACCCACGAGCGGCGGGTCAAGGACGTCGCGCTGCTGAAGGAGGTCGCCCAGTGACCGACGCGGCCGACGCGGCCGACGCAGGCGACATCACCGGCCGGACCGTCGCGGTCCTCGGCGGCACCGGGCCGCAGGGCCGCGGACTGGCCCGCCGGTTCGCCGCCGCCGGCCTCGGCGTGGTGATCGGGAGCCGCAACGAGGAACGCGCCCGCGCGACCGCGGCCGCCGTGGCGGAGGCGAGCGGCGGCGACGTGACGGGCGCGGTGAACGCCGACGCGGCCAAGGCCGGCGACATCGTGCTCGTCGCGGTCCCGTGGGAGGGACACGGCGACCTGTTGCGGGACCTGGCCGGGCTCCTCGCCGGGAAGGTGGTCGTCGACTGCGTGAACCCGCTGGGCTTCGACAAGAGGGGCGCCTACGCACTGCCCGTGGCGGAGGGGTCCGCAGCCCAGCAGGCCGAGGCGCTGCTGCCGGACAGCACCGTCGTGGCCGCCTTCCACCACGTCAGCGCGACGCACCTGGAGGACCCCCGGCGCGAGGCGATGGCCACCGACGTGCTGGTGCTCGGCGAGGACCGCGAGGCGACCGACCTGGTCCAGTCGCTGGCCGACCTCGTCCCGGGCCTGAAGGGGGTGTACGGCGGACGCCTGCGCAACGCCCACCAGGTCGAGGCGTTCACCGCCAACCTGATCAGCATCAACCGCAGGTACAAGTCCCACTCCGGCCTGCGCGTGACGGACATCTGATGGACCCGGCGCACCCGGCGCACCTGACGCACCCGGCGCGGTCCGCGCCCACCGAGCCGTGACGCCGGACCGGCCCCGCCCGTGGGACCCGTTCGGGCTCTGGGGCCAGGTCGCGGGCAACCTGCAGCTGCCCGGCGTGCCCTCGCTCCCGTCGGTCACCGCGTTCTCACCCCTCAAGCCGCTGCTCGACCGGGTCGTCGCCCTGGTCCGCTCGCGCCTGATCGGCCGCCGGGTCACGGTCCGACTGGCGCACTCGGAGCTGCGGCTGACCCTGACCGGCCTCGACGTCAGGCTGGACAGCCTGAGCCTGTCGGCCGGCCAGCTCGACGACGTGCGCGCCGAGGCGCGTGACGTCACCTGGGGCGGCGTCGACTTCGCGCGGGTCACGGCGACCCTGCGCAACACCCACGTGCGTCCCGGACCGAGACCGACCCTGGTCGCCGCCCCGGTGGACCTGGCCCTCACGCTGGGCTCCGACGAGGTGGCCACCCTCGTCGCCGAGCACCGCCCCCGGCTGGTCGCGGAGGTGACCGAGGACGCGGAGGCGCGGCTGCGCTGGGCGGCCCGGCCGCACTGGGGCCACCTGACCGTGTCGCTGTCCGTCGACGGCACCCGCCTGCGGATCCATCCGGAGACTCTCGTCGCCGGCGACCGCGCGCTGCGCCAGGTCGGCCGGCTGCCCGCCCTCAGCGTGGCGTTGCCGTTGGCGGCCGACCGGGTGCACCTGGTGCACGCGGAGGTCGCCCCACGCGCGCTGGTGCTGCACGTCCGCGTCGACCAGTGGAGGGTGCCGATCACCGCTGGGGCGATGGAGGAGCTGACCCGGCGCCTGGCCGGCGTCGTCTCGGTCCTGGACCTGTCGCGCTGGCCGCGCGCCTGACCGTACGCTGTGGCCCGCTGCCGCTGACCCTGCACGGCGCACGAGGAGACGCAGATGGCCGAGGACCGCATGAGCGCGGTGGACTACCTGCTGCACCGGGGGGAGCGCGCGCCGCGGACCCGCTCCGACGTGGTGAGC
Source organism: Nocardioidaceae bacterium (assembly GCA_044870175.1). GTDB lineage: Bacteria > Actinomycetota > Actinomycetes > Propionibacteriales > Nocardioidaceae > JBIOUF01. The sequence goes on from JBIOYO010000189.1 coordinate 2,251, forward strand.
ATCGAGATCCTGGACCGGACCCCGGACTGGGACCGCTTCGTGCAAACCTTCGACCGGGCCAGCCGCGCCGTCGCCCGGATGCGGCAGAAGGTCGTCGTGCCCGCCCTGCCCACCACCGTGCCCAGGTGGGTGGTCGACCCCGACTTCGACCTGGCCCACCACGTCCTGCGGCTACGGCTCCCCGAGCCCGGCAGCTGGCGCCAGCTGCTGGACCTCGCCGAGCACGAGGCCTCCTCCGTGCTCGACCTCGGCCGCCCGCTCTGGACGGCCACGCTGGTCGAGGGGCTCCAGGGCGGTCAGGCGGCCGTGCTCACCCACATGAGCCATGCGATCACCGACGGCCTCGGAGCGATCGAGCTGTTCGCGCAGGTCTACGACCTCAGCCGGGACGCGGAGCGCGGTCCACTGCCCCCGCTGCCCGCGCCGCTCGACCTGACCCCGATGGAGCTGGCCACGGCGGGGCTCGGCGAGCTGCCCGGTGTCGCAGCCGGGACGCTGGCCGGCGCCGTGACCGGCCTGGCCGGCCGGGCCGTCCGGGCGCTGGCCGCACCGGTCGACACCGTGACCGAGGTCTACGACTACGTGCGGTCCGCGGCCCGCGTGCTGGGCACCGACCACGTGACCGCGCCGTCGCCGCTGCTGCGGCGCCGCGGCCTGTCCCGGCGGGCGGTCACCCTGGACCTCGACCTGGACCGGCTGAAGGCCGCGGCGAAGCACCTCGGCGGGTCTGTCAACGACACCTACCTCGCCGGTGTCTGCGCCGCGTTGCGGCTCTACCACGAGGAGCACGGCGTGCCCGTCGCCACGCTGCCGATGGCGATCCCCGTGAGCGTCCGGTCCGACGGCGACGCCGACGCCGGCAACCGCTTCGCCGGGGTGCGGCTGGCCGCCCCGGTCGGCGAGCCGGACCCGCGTGCGGCTGTGCAGCAGATCCGCGCGCAGGTCCTGAAGGGCAAGGCGGAGCCGGCCCTGGAGGTGGTGGAGCGGCTGGCCGGCGTGCTCAACGTGCTCCCCGACCCGCTGCTCGACGCGGTCGCCGGCGGCCTCGCGCCCGCGGACGTGCAGGCCAGCAACCTGCCCAGCTACGCCGACGCGACCTACCTCGCGGGAGCCAAGGTAGAGGCGCAGTACGCGCTCGGTCCTCTCCCCGGCATCGCCGCGATGGTCGTGTTCATCTCGCGGATGGGCACCTGCTTCGTGTCGGTCCGCTACGACACCGCGTCGTTCACCGACGACGAGTCGCTCGAGCGGTGCCTGGCCGCCGGGTTCG
>JBIOYO010000190.1:0-3366 GCA_044870175.1 Nocardioidaceae bacterium
GTGGCCTGCAGGGAGCCCGGCGCCTCGGCCGGGAACGGCTCGGTGACCACCAGCCGGATGGTCCGGTGACCGCTGCCCCGGGTCAGCTCCAACGGCGAGCCCGAGGCGATCAGCCGGCCCTGGTGCAGCACGTGCACCTGGTCGGAGAGACGCTCCGCCTCGTCGAGGTGGTGGGTCGTGAGCACGGTGGTCGCCCCGGCGTCGCGCAGCGCGCGCAGCAGGTCCCAGGTGCCCCGCCGGGCGTGGGCGTCCATGCCCGCGGTCGGCTCGTCGACGAACAGCAGCTCGGGGCGGCCGACCACCGCCATCGCCAGGCCGAGCCGTTGCTGCTGCCCGCCGGAGAGCCGCCGGTACGGCGTACGGCCGCACTCCTCCAGCCCGAGCCGCTCCACCAGCCAGTCGACCGGGAGCGGGTGCGCGTGCAGCCGGGCCATGTGCTGCAGCATCTCCACCGCCCTCACTCCGGACCAGGCGCCGCCGGACTGCAGCATCACGCCGATCCGCGGCAGCAGCGCCCGACGCTGCGCCTGGGGGTCCAGGCCCAGCACCCGGACCCGCCCGGACTGCGGGGGGCGGTAGCCCTCGCAGGTCTCCAACGTCGTGGTCTTCCCCGCGCCGTTCGGGCCGAGGACGGCGGTGATCGTCCCGCGCTCGACGTCGAGGTCGAGGTGGTCCACGGCGGTGCGGTCCCCGTAGCGCATGACCAGGCCCCGGATCTCGACCGCGGGGGGCTCGGCGGGGGAGGACACGCGTGCAGTGTAGGTCCGGCGGACCGGGGTATCGTGCCGTGGGACGCGGCGCGGGCGAAGCGGGTAAGGGTACCCTTATTTGAAGCGGTCCGGCAATAACGTCACAATGGTGTTGTGGAAATCAAGGGTGTCGCCTCCATGCCGGAGACCGACTCCCCCACCCGTGACCGCGTGGCCCGCGCGATCCTGGAGCTCGGTCCCACCACCGCCACCCGGCTGGCCCAGCGCCTCGGCCTGACCGCCGCGGCCGTGCGCAGGCACCTGGACCACCTGGTCGCCGAGGGGGCGGTCGAGCCCCGCCAGCCGCGGGTCTACGGCACCAGGGGGCGCGGCCGTCCGGCGAAGGCGTTCGCACTCACCCAGGCGGGCCGCGACCGCTTCGACCAGCAGTACGACGACCTGGCGGTCCAGGCCCTGCGCTTCCTCGCCGACACCGGCGGCCCCGAGGCGGTCTCCGAGTTCGCCCGGCGGCGGATGTCCGTGCTGGAGGAGAGCTACGACGACGTCCGCGGCACCAGCCCCGGGCTGACCCGGTCCGAGGCGCTGGCCGAGGCGATGAGCCGCAACGGCTACGCCGCGTCGGTGCGCACCGGCCCGGTCGGCGAGCAGCTGTGCCAGCAGCACTGCCCGGTGTCCCACGTCGCCCACGAGTTCCCCCAGCTGTGCGAGGCGGAGACCGAGCTGATCGGGCGCGTGCTCGGCAGCCACGTGCAGCGGCTCGCGACCATCGCCCACGGCGACGGGGTGTGCACGACGTGCATCCCGCACGCCGTACCACCCACCCCCCAGACTTCGGTCCACACTCCACCCGAGACGGCGAGGTAGTCCATGACCACTTCCATGACCAGCATCGAAGAGCGGAACCCGCAGCTGGCCGGTCTCGGCCGCTACGAGTACGGCTGGGCCGACACCGACACCGCCGGCGCGGCCGCCCAGCGCGGTCTCTCCGAGGAGGTCGTCCGCGACATCTCCGGGCGCAAGGGCGAGCCCGCCTGGATGCTCGACCTGCGGCTCAAGGGGCTGAAGCTGTTCGGCCGCAAGCCGCTGCCGCACTGGGGCGCCGAGCTCGGCGACATCGACTTCGAGAACATCAAGTACTTCGTCCGCTCCACCGAGAAGCAGGCCGCGTCCTGGGAGGACCTCCCCGAGGACATCAAGAACACCTACGACCGGCTCGGCATCCCCGAGGCCGAGAAGCAGCGGCTTGTCGCGGGCGTGGCGGCTCAGTACGAGTGCCTGGCCCAGGACACGCGGGTATGGACGGCGGGGCGAGGACTGGTGCCGATCAAGGAGATCGAGCCCGGTGACCGCGTGTTCGCCCTCGACGAGGAGACCGGCGCGCTGACCGTCGCCCCGGTGCGCGCGGCCGCGCAGACCGACGTGCGGCAGACCTACGAGATCAAGGTGGGCACACGCAGCATCCGGGCCACCGACAACCACCCCTTCCTGGTCCTCGAGGACGCCCGGAAGCCCGGTCGCCAGCGCGCCCGCTTCCGCCGCGTGTGGAAGACCGTCGCCGAGCTCACCACGGGCGACCTCGTCGCCGTGCCGCGTGGCCTGCCCACGTACGGCGTCTCCCGCACCTTCCACGACGGCTCCGGGTTCGGTCCGCGGACGAGCAGCCCGGACCTGCTGTGGCTGCTCGGCTTCTTCCTCGGCGACGGCAACACGCAGAGCTCGGGCCGCACCCACAGGGTCCAGTTCGCGGTGGTCACCGACGACGTCGAGGTGCGTGCGGAGATCGAGCGGGTCGTCCGCGAGCAGTTCGGCGCGCGCACCATCGCCGCGGACGACGTCCGAGTCGTGGTGAACTCCAAGCGGCTGGTGGACTGGCTGTGGCGGCACGGCTTCGCCGGCACGTCGCTGACCAAGCAGGTGCCCGACTGGGTGCACGCCCTCCCCGAGCCGGAGCGGCTGGCCTTCCTCGGCGGGTGGGTCGACGCGGACGGCTACGTCGGGCCGGCGAGGTCCGGGAGCGTCATCGTGACCAGCGGCAACCGCGAGCTGCTGGTACAGGGCGCGGCACTCGCGCTCACCAGCGGCCTCCCCGCTGCCGGCCCCTACGAGTTCGCGTCGCCGCACCCGTTCGAGGCCGACCGCCTCGTCCACGGGTACCGCCTGCACATCACCGGGGCGTTCGAGCGGCTCGACTGCCGGAACCCTAAGCGCACCGCCCGGTTCGGCCGGCGCGCGTACCACCACTCCTCCACCAGCGCCCATGGCACGACCTTCGGGGGCCACTGCACGGAACACCTCGGCTTCGCGCGCGTCACGAGCATCACGCCGTACGACGTCGAGCCGGTGTGGGACGTCGAGGTGGACGGGCCGCACAACTTCGTGGCCGAAGGGATGGTCGTCCACAACTCCGAGGTCGTGTACCACAAGATCCGCGAGGACCTCGAGGAGCAGGGCGTCGTCTTCCTCGACACCGACACCGCGCTGAAGGAGCACGAGGACCTCTTCCGGGAGTACTTCGGCACGGTGATCCCGGTCGGCGACAACAAGTTCGCCGCGCTGAACACCAGCGTGTGGTCCGGCGGCTCGTTCATCTACGTGCCGAAGGGCGTGCACGTCGAGATCCCGCTGCAGGCCTACTTCCGGATCAACACCGAGAACA
>JBIOYO010000191.1:0-2094 GCA_044870175.1 Nocardioidaceae bacterium
GCGCCGCCCCGGCTCGTCGAGCAGCTCGTAGGACCAGCTCACCATCGCGCGCAGCGTGCGGTGCCGTCCCTCCCGGCCCGGGCTCTGGAGCAGCCGGAGCCGGCCGCCCATCCGCAGGACCAGCTCCGAGGGGCTCATCGCGCGCATGCGCGCAGCGGCCAGCTCGATGGCCAGGGGCAGTCCGTCGAGCCGACGGCACAGCTCGGTCACCGTCTCCGCGTCGTCTTCGAGCCGGAACCCCGGGCGGTGCGAGGCCGCTCGGGCGGCGAACAGTGCCGTGGCGTCGGGGTCGTCAAGCGGGTTGAGCGGGAGCACCTGCTCGTCCTCGACGTCCAGCGGCGCCTGCGAGGTCACCAGCACGGTGACCGGGCTCGCAGCGCGCCGCAGCGCCGTCACGAGGGCGGCGACGGCGCCGAGAACGTGCTCGGCGTTGTCCAGCACCAGCAGCGCGCGCTGAGCCGACAGGGCCTCCACCACGCGGTCGAGGGGCTCGACGCCGGCGCGGGCCGGGATGTCCAGCGCGGTGGCCACCGCCAGCGGTACGGCGCCGGGGCCGGGCACCGGGGCCAGCTCGACCAGCCAGGCGCCGTCGGGGTGCAGGGGAGCCACCTCGTGGGCCACGGCGACGGCCAGGGTGGTCTTGCCCACCCCGCCGGGCCCGGTCACCGTGACCGGCCGGAAGGCGATGTCTTCGCTGCCCTGCCTGCCGTCGCCGAGCAGCTCGCGCAGCGCCGCGCGCTCGGCCGACCGCCCCACGAGCTCTCGCCGCGGCGGAAGCATCGGGCGCGAGGCTCGAGCCGTGGGCGCGGCCTGCCACCGCAGGGCCGGGTCGTCACGCAGGACCGCCGTGTGCAGGTCGCGCAGGGCCGCGGAGGGCTCCAGCCCCAGCTCGTCGCGGAGCAGGTCGCGGAAGGCGTGGTAGGCCGCCAGCGCCTCGGCGGTCCGCCCGGCCCGGTGCAGCGCGAGGACCAGCTGCCCACGCCGGCGCTCGCGAAGCGGGGCCGCTCGCACCAGCGGCTCCAGGCGCGCCGCGGCCTCGTGGTGCCGGCCGAGGGCGAGGCCCGCGTCGATGCGGTCCTCCACGCAAGAGTCCCGCAGCTCCTCCAGGCGCGCGGCCTCCGCGCGAGCGAACTCCTCCTCGGCGTACTCCGCGTAGGCCGCGCCCCGCCACTGTCCCAGCGCCTCCTCCAGGAGGCCGGCCGCGCGGGCCGGGTCCTCGCCCAGCAGCGCCCGGCCGTCCGCCGCACGCGCCTCGAACACGCCGGCGTCCACGGCCTGGTCCGCGGCGCGCAACAGGTATCCCGGCGGCCGCCGGACCAGCTCCGCACCTTCCAGGCGGGCCAGCTCGGCGCGGAGCCGTGAGACCAGCGTCTGCAGGGCGGCCGCGGCGTGGTCGGGCTGGGCGTCGTCCCACACCGCCTGCGCCAGCCAGTCGGCCGAGGCGACCTCGCCGCGGCGTACCAGCAGGGCCGCAAGCAGCCGCCGCAAGCGCGGCGACGACGGCCGGCCCGGCTCGCCCGCCTCCACCGGCCCCAGCACCCGCAGCACGCACACAGCGCCGATCCTGCCAGGACGGCAGCACCGACCCGGCCCGCCCGACATGCACAACCCCGGGTCGAGGACCCTGCAGGCGGGCGGGGATGGACCTCAGCATGTCCGCCGGTACGTCGTCGCGGGTGGGCGTCAGGGCCGCTCAGCCCGAAGGATCCGCGCCGGTCCCAACCGAAGACCGACCGCCTCGGCCCCGGCACGCAGCCTGGTGTCCCAGGCCGTGAGGATGAGGTCGTCAGCGCCAACCGCGAGCGCGCTTGCCAGGTGCGCCGCGTCGGCGCCTCGGAGCGCGAGCTGACCGGCCAGTTGGCCGGCGTGGACCGCGACACCTTCGGTGAGCTCCACCGGACGTACGGCCGACCACACGTCCTCCCAGAACGCCTCTGCCTCGGCTCGAGCCGTGGCGCCGATCCGGTGATCTCGGCCGGCGGCGGCCAGGGCGGCCCGCACCTCGGGATAGCCGAGGCGGCTGCACACCGCCGCGTCGCATCCAGCCCACAACGCACTGGCGATCTCGCTGCCGTCCTCCTCCACCAGCAGCTT
>JBIOYO010000192.1:0-4511 GCA_044870175.1 Nocardioidaceae bacterium
CCGGGTCCCGCGCGCGCGAAGACGACCACGAGGGTGAGGCTCTGCGCGGCGCCGTACGACACCCCGAGCGCGGCCGCGCCGGCCACCAGGGCGACGCCCGAGGACCACGCCGCCGCGAGGGCGCAGACGCCGAGCCCACCCGCGCCGAGGATCACGGCGGGCGCGAGGAACCGTCCGGCGCCGTACCGGTCGGACAGGGTGCCGGCCCCCCAGCGGCTCCCCGTGGCGAGCAGGTTCATCGCCAGCAGCGCCGCCACGGCCGAGGAGCTCACCACCTGCGGCGCGAAGGTGAGCATCGCGCCGCCGGCCATCGTGACCGCGAGGAGCACGACGACGGGGCGCAGCATCGCCGTCACCGTCCGCCGGTCCGGACGCACCGACGGGATGGTGTCGACCGGCCGGGCCCGCAGCATCCGCCCGAGGCTGAGCGCCGCCGGCACGCCGGCGACCGGCAGGGCCGCGACCCAGAACACGACCGCGAAGCCCCAGGTCTCTGCGACCGCCACCGAGGCCGGCAGCAGCAGCACGTTGGGGACCGCGACGGCGAACCCGAAGACGCCGATGGCCTCACCTCGACGCTCCGCCGGCACCAGCTCGGCCACCAGGAGGACGCCGGTCACGGTGAGGATGCCGAAGCCGACTCCCCGCACGGCCGACAGCGACAGGGTCAGCGGGAGGCCGTCGGAGAGCAGGTACGCCGGCGCCGGTGCGCCCAGCAGCACCAGGCCCACGCCCAGCACCAAGGCATGGTCGAAGCGGCGCAGGGCCGCCGGCACGGCGAACTGGGTGATGATCGTGGCCAGCAGTAACACCCCGTTCACCCAGCCGGCGCCGGCCTCGGTCGAGCCGCCGTGCACGGCCCACAGCGGCGCGACGGACAGCAGCGCGGCGTACCCGCTGAACCCGGTGAGCGCGACGACGTTGACCTGCCACATCCCCGGCATCCGCCACACCGACCCCCGCACAACCGCCAGGCTAGGCTCCTCGGGTGCGAGTGATCTTCGTCGAGCCGAACTTCCCGAAGAACCAACGCCAGTTCGTCCGCGGCCTGGCAGAGGTCGGCGCCGAGGTGATCGGCATCGGCGAGTCGCCTGGCGACTTCCTCGACGAGGAGCTGAAGAGCTGGATGGTGCACTACCACCAGGTGCCGAACGTCGTCGACGTGGGCGTGATGACCGACGCGGTGCGCTGGGTGCAGGACCGGCTCTGGGTCGACCGCCTGGAGGCGACGATCGAGGCGCACACGCTCGCCGCGGCCGAGGTCCGCGAGCGGTGCACGATCCCCGGCACCTCGCTGCGCACCGCCTGGCTGTGCCGGGACAAGCCGTCGATGAAGGACGCGCTGCGCGCGGCCGGCGTGCCGACGGCCGCCTCGACCGGGGCGGAGAACGCCGAGCAGGTGTGGGCGTTCGCCGACGCAGTGGGCTACCCGCTGATCCTCAAGCCGCGCAGCGGCGCCGGCGCGCTCGACACGACCCGCGTCGACAACCACCACGAGCTCGAGGCGGCGCTGGCGATGTTCGGCAGCAAGGCCACGACCTCGGTGGCCGTCGAGGAGTTCGTGGAGGGTCACGAGGGCTTCTACGACACCCTCTCCGTCGACGGGCACGCGAGCCTGGACTTCGTGTCGCACTACTTCCCCAACGTCCTGGACGCGATGCGCACGCGGTGGATCTCGCCCCAGTTCGTGTCCACGAACCGGGTCGACTCGGTCGAGGACTACCGGCAGCTCCGCGAGCTCGGCCAGCGGGTGGTGGAGGCACTGGGGATCGGCACCAGCGCCACGCACATGGAGTGGTTCTTCGGACCGAAGGGCCTCCGGTTCTCCGAGATCGGCTGCCGCCCGCCGGGGGTCGGCGCCTGGGACCTCTACGCCGCCGGCAACGACCTGGACATCTACCGTGAGTGGGCGAACGCGATCGTCCACGGGCACGTCGCGGTCCGCCCCTCACGGCGGTTCGCGAGTGGGATCATCGCCCTGCGGCCGGAGCGGGACGGGCACATCTCCGGCTACTCCGGCGTGGAGGAGATGCAGTCCAAGTACGGCGAGTGGGTGCTCGACGCGCACCTGCCGGACCCTGGGACGCCGACGCAGCCAGTGGAGGCGGGCTACATGGCCAACGCCTACGTGCGGATGCGTCACCCCGACTACGACACGCTCCGCGGAATGCTCGACGAGGTCGGCCGCACGATCCACGTCCACGCCGCGTGACCCAGGTGACCCGCGCCGTCACCCTGCTCGGCCCGCAGCGGCGGCCCAGCGTCCAGCACGTGGTCCGCGACCTCGACCCGAGCCGGCCGGTGGCCACCGTGACGGCCGGCTGGCAGGAGCGTGAGCCCGAGGACGCCGAGCTCCAGGAGCTGCTGGGCGGCCGGGCGGTGAACCTCGCGCTGCACGCCCGCTGGCGCGACGTACAGGAGCAGGACCGGGAGTACGCCTACGCCGAGCGCGACCACGACGCCGTGCTCGTCGAGCTGCGCCGGCTCTACCTCTCCCAGCTCGACCACGCGCTCGCCGGGGCCTACGCGGTCGCGCAGGAACGAGAGGGCCGGCCCCGGCTCCGGGAGGCTGCGCTCGGTGACGCCGTCGAGGTGGTCCGGCTGGTCGACCGCCAGCACCTGTCTCGGGTGCGAGCCGCGCAGCAGGCGTTCTACTCCTCATGGCCGCCGCACGAGCGGCCTGCCGTCGAGGGCCACCGGGAGGAGGTGGCGTGGCTCCTGCGGGACGCCCAGGCGGTGGTCGTCGCCGGCGGCCACGTCGGCGACCTGACCAGGGTTCTGCACCTGTTCAACGTCGGGCCGCACCTGCCCGGGGTTCTCATCGCCTGGTCGGCCGGCGCCATGGCCCTGTGCGAGCGCATCGTCTGCTTCCACGACTTCGTCCCGCACGGGGTAGCCCAGACGGAGGTGTTCGCCGAGGGGCTCGGCGTCGTCTCCGGCCTGGTGCCGCTCCCGCACGCTCGGCGCCGGCTCCGCCTCGACGACCCGGTCCGGATGTCCGTGCTCGCCCGGCGGTTCGCCCCGGCGCGCTGCCTGGTGCTCGACGACGGCGTCCGCGTGCCGCTCGGGCCGCACGGGCGGCTTCTCGCCGAGGCCCGCGTGCTCACCGCGGACGGCAGGGTCGCCGACGCCGAGGCCGCATGAACACCGTCCTTGGACGCGGCGAGCGTGCGGGCCGGCCGCGCCGGCTGGCCGTCAACCGGCTGAAGGACCGCAGACCGTTGGACGCCGGGGCGGTGGACCGGTTCCTCGCCCGTCACGAGGTGCCCATCGTCGAGGGCAGGCGCTGCACGTTCCTGTTCCGGGGCGACGCCGACGCGGTGTCCCTCGCCCAGCGGGTCGTCGGCCTCCCCGAGCTGATCCCGTTGCGGCGGCTGCGTGGGACCGACCTGTGGTACCTGGTGCTGGAGCTCCCCGAGGGGTCACGGGTCAACTACCAGCTCGAGGTCCGCCGCGGTGACCACGTCGAGCGGACCAACGACCCGCTCAACGAGAAGATCTCCTACAGCCCCGTCGGCACGTCGTCGGTCTGCTTCGGGCACGGCTACTCCTCCCCGGAGTGGACCGTGCCGGACCCGGAGGCGCGGCACGGTGAGCTGGTCCCCCTCGAGGTGCGCAGCCGGGCGCTGGGCCGCGACTGCCCGGTGACGGTCTACCTCCCCGCCCGGTTCCGGCGCACCGGGTCGTACCCGCTGCTCGTCGTCCACGACGGCCCCGACTTCCTGCAGTACGCCGCCGCGAAGACCGTGCTCGACAACCTCATCGACCGGCTCGACGTGGACGAGACCGTCGTGGCGTTCCTGCACCCGCAGGAGCGGCTGACCGAGTACGCCAACTCGACCGCCCACTCACGCTTCGTCACCCACGAGCTGCTGCCTCGCCTGGAGACCGCGTTCCCGCTCGCCGCGAGGCCGTCGGCGCGGTGCCTGATGGGGTCCAGCTTCGGCGCCGTCGCCTCCCTCGCCGCCGCGGTCAGGTCACCGGCGACGTACGGGTCTCTCATCCTCATGTCGGGGTCCTTCGTCTTCACCGACATCGGCACCGACCACGGCGGCGGCGAGGTCTTCGACCCGGTGGTCAGGTTCGTCAACCGGTACCGCGCCCGCCCCTCCCACGTCGCCGACCGGCTGTTCGTGAGCTGCGGGGTCTATGAGCCGCTGATCGCGCAGAACCGCTCGATGGTGCCGACCTTCGAGTCCGCCGGGATGACGGTGCGGTACGTCGAGGCGCGCGACGGCCACAACTGGGAGAACTGGCGCGACCAGCTCCGCGACGCGCTCTCCTGGGTCTACCCCGGCCCGCAGAAGCTCTACTACGAGTGATGCGCGGCTTTCCGGCGCTCAGGCCTTCCTGCCCGGGCTTACGGGCCGCCTCCGGGCTGCTCCCCGGGCTCACGCAACCTGGACGGCGTCCTTCAGCTTGGCGGGAAGCTTCTCGGGGAACGACACGACCAGGTGCCGGTTGAGCGCGGTGGCGACGCGGGCGAGGGTGTCGATTCGGTTTCGGGCGCC
>JBIOYO010000193.1:0-2366 GCA_044870175.1 Nocardioidaceae bacterium
CGCAACCTCGCCGCCGGCCAGAAGGGCCTGTCGGTGGCGTTCGACCTGGCCACGCACCGCGGGTACGACTCCGACAACCCCCGCGTCGTGGGGGACGTCGGAATGGCCGGCGTGGCGATCGACTCGATCTACGACGCGCGCACGCTCTTCGACGGCATCCCCCTGGACCAGATGAGCGTGTCCATGACCATGAACGGCGCCGTGCTGCCGGTGCTGGCGATGTACGTCGTCGCCGCCGAGGAGCAGGGGGTGGCCCCGGAGCGGCTCGCCGGGACCATCCAGAACGACATCCTCAAGGAGTTCATGGTCCGCAACACCTACATCTACCCACCCCAGCCGAGCATGCGGATCGTCTCCGACATCTTCGCGTTCACCGCGCAGCGCATGCCCAAGTTCAACTCGATCTCGATCTCCGGCTACCACATCCAGGAGGCCGGGGCGACCGCGGACCTGGAGCTGGCCTACACGCTGGCGGACGGGGTGGAGTACATCCGCGCCGGCCTCGCCGCGGGCCTTCCCATCGACGCGTTCGCCCCGCGGGTGTCGTTCTTCTGGGGGATCGGCATGAACTTCTTCATGGAGGTCGCCAAGCTGCGCGCGGCCCGGGCGCTGTGGGCGCGCCTGGTCTCGCAGTTCGAGCCGAAGAACCCCAAGTCGCCGTCGCTGCGCACCCACTGCCAGACCTCGGGCTGGTCGCTGACCGCGCAGGACGTGTTCAACAACGTCGCGCGCACGTCCGTGGAGGCCATGGCCGCGACGCAGGGGCACACCCAGTCCCTGCACACCAACGCGCTCGACGAGGCGATCGCCCTGCCCAGCGACTTCTCCGCGCGCATCGCCCGCAACACCCAGCTGCTGCTGCAGCAGGAGAGCGGCACGACGCACACCATCGACCCGTGGGGCGGCTCCTACTACGTCGAGCGGCTCACCCACGACCTCGCCGAGCGGGCGTGGACCCACATCGAGGAGGTCGAGGCTGCCGGCGGCATGGCCAAGGCCATCGAGGCCGGCATCCCGAAGATGCGCATCGAAGAGGCCGCTGCCCGCACCCAGGCCAGGATCGACGCGGGCTCGCAGAAGGTGATCGGGGTCAACACGTTCCGGATCGCCGACGAGGAGCCGCTGGAGGTCCTCAAGGTCGACAACAGGGCGGTGCTCGGCGCCCAGCTGGCGAAGCTCCGGCGGCTGCGCGCCGAGCGGGACGAGGACGAGGTGCGGCGTACCCTCGACGCCCTCACCGCCAGCGCGGCGCGCGGACACGCCCCGGGAGGGTCGCTGGACGGCAACCTGCTCGCGCTCGCCGTCGACGCCGCGCGCGCCAAGGCCACCGTCGGGGAGATCAGCGACGCCCTGGAGAAGGTGTGGGGGCGGCACCAGGCCGTGGTCCGTACCATCAGCGGGGTGTACCGCTCCGAGGCCGGGCCGGACAACGAGGCCGTGCAGAAGGTGCTCGCCGCGACCGAGCGGTTCGAGGCCGAGGAGGGCCGCCGACCCCGCATCCTGGTCGCCAAGATGGGGCAGGACGGCCATGACCGCGGCCAGAAGGTGATCGTCAGCGCCTTCGCGGACATGGGCTTCGACGTCGACGTGGGGCCGCTGTTCTCCACCCCTGACGAGGTCGCCCAGCAGGCCGTCGACGCCGACGTGCACGTGGTCGGGGTCAACTCGCTCGCTGCCGGCCACCTCACGCTCGTCCCGGCGCTCCGGAAGGCGCTGGACAACCTCGGCCGCGGCGACATCATGGTCGTGGTCGGCGGGGTGATCCCGCCCGACGACGTGCCGACGCTGCTGCGGATGGGCGCCGCCGCCGTCTTCCCTCCCGGGACGGTGATCGCGGACTCCGCGCTGGACCTGCTGGAGAAGCTCGCCGCCGGCCTGGCCCACTAGAGACGGCGCCGCGATGCCCAAGCCGGTCGACGTGGCGGCCCTGGTCGGGGGGGTGCGGGCCGGCCGGCGGGCGGCCGTCTCCCGGGCGATCACGCTGGTGGAGTCGTCCCACCCAAACCACCGCACCGCCGCGCGGGACCTGCTGGCCGAGCTCACCGAGGCGACCGCGGACGGGGTGCTGGACCGGCCACGGGTCGGCATCTCCGGCGTTCCCGGGGTCGGCAAGTCCACCTTCATCGAGTGCCTCGGCGGCCACCTGACCCGGGCCGGACAGCGGGTCGGCGTGCTGGCAGTGGACCCGTCGTCGGTGCGCACCGGCGGGTCGGTGCTCGGCGACAAGACCCGGATGCCGACGCTGGCCGCCGACCCGGCCGCCTTCATCCGGCCGTCGCCGAGCGCCGGCACCCTGGGCGGGGTGGCCCGGGCGACCTCCCAGGCGATGACGATCCTCGAGGCCGCCGGGTACGACGCCGTGCTGG
>JBIOYO010000194.1:0-2121 GCA_044870175.1 Nocardioidaceae bacterium
CCCTCGGTCGCGTGTGCGATCAGCGTGATGAGGGCGCTGCCGGCGGCGTGGTCGAAGAGCCAGGCGTACCAGAACGTGACCGCCACGGTCGCGACGACATCGATCGGTTGCAGGTCGAACGTGGACATGAAGAACAGCGGTGCGTGCCAGCCGGTGACGGCGACCGCCATGATCGCGGTGGCCGCCAGCGGCGTGCGGTGGGCCTGCAGCGACGCCTGTGCGTAGCCGCGGAAGCTGGGCTCCTCCCCGAACGGGCCGCTGGTCGGGTTCACGACGGTCAGCCCGATCGCCAGCGGGATGCCGTACCACGGCACCAGCTGGTCGGAGAGCGCAGCATCGGCGCCGAGGAGCACGTTGGTGCCCGCGGCAGCCAGATGGACCAGCAACGGTACGGCGAGCGCGGCGACGTACCAGATCAGGCCCACCCGCCAGCGCACCAGCCGGGCCCCCCACCGGCGCAGCCCGTCGACGCCCTCCGTCACGCCGACCACCACGACGGCCGCGATCAAGGCGCCGGGCGTGAAGAAGCTGTTCCACGGGATGGCCGCCCAGGTCAGGGCGTAGGCCAGCACGAAGAAGCTGAGGACACGGTGCCGCGACACCAAGGAGACGAACCCGTTCACGGGCCGGCTCGTCTCGTGCGAGGGACTCATGGGTCGGCGCGGCGAGGACTGCTGCCGAGCCGGGTCTCGCGTCTCGGAGGGACGCCGGTCGCGTTGGACCACCTTGGACTTCCACATGCCCACGACTCTTGTGCGGGCTCCGTCCAGGTGCATGCCGGGAGACCGGCCAACCGGGGTTCGGGTTTCTCCCCTGGGATGCCTCAGGAGCGCAGGTACGTCAGGACGGCCCGGACCCGGCGCGACTCCGACCGGGCGCTCGGGACGTCCAGCTTGGTGAAGATATTGGACACGTACTTCTCCGCAGCCCGGAGGCTGATCACCAGGGCGTCGGCGATGCCCTGGTTGGACAGGCCTGTGGCCATGAGCTCCAGCACTTCTCGCTCGCGGGGGGTCAGGCCCGCGAGGGGGTCGTCGCTGCGCCGGCGCTTGAGCAGGGTGGCGACGATCCTCGGGTCCACCGCCGAGCCTCCGGCCGCGACCCTACGCACGGCGTCCACGAACTCGTCGACGTCGCTGATCCGGTCCTTGAGCAGGTAGCCGACCCCCTCGGCGGAGTCCGAGAGCAGCTGGTAGGCGAGGCCGAGCTCGACCTACTGGGAGAGGACCAGCACCGCCACGTCGGAGTGGTGCTCTCGGAGATGCAGCGCCGCGCGCATGCCCTCGTCGTTGTGCGTGGGAGGGAGCCGGATGTCGAGGATCGCCACGTCCGGCGGGAAGCTGCGCACCAGCCGCAGCAGGTCGTCTGCGTTGTCGAAGGACGCCACGACGTCGAGCCCTGCGTCGGACAGGATGCGGGCCAGGCCCTCTCGCAGCAGGATGCTGTCCTCGGCGATCGCTACCCGCACGGAATCTCCGCCCGCAACCGCGTGCCGCCGCCCGCGGGACTCCACACCAGGAGCCGGCCCCCGAGCGCCTCCACGCGGTCGGCGAGACCGCGCAGCCCGCTCCCTCGCTCCGTGTCCGCGCCCCCGACGCCGTCGTCGACGGTCTGCACGACGAGCCGGTCACCCTCCACCCAGAGCCGGACACCCGCGGAGCTCGCCTGGGCATGCTTGCCGACGTTCGCGAGGCACTCGTTCACGACGTAGTACGCCGCCACCTCGACCGGTTCCGGGAGGCGGCCGAGCCGGGGGTCGATGTCGAGCCCGACCGGCACCGCCGCACGGGCTGTGAGCGACTCCAGCGCCACCGGCAGCCCGTGCCCGGTGAGTACGGCGGGATGGAGGCCGCGGGCGACGTCGCGGAGCTCCTCCAACGAGGTTGCGACCTCCTCCTTCAGCCGCGCCAGGCGCTCGCGGGTCTCCGGGTCGGTGTGCTCGGCGCGGCCGAGCAGCCCCAGCTCGAGGGAGAGCCCGACCAGCCGCTGTTGCGCACCGTCGTGCAGGTCGCGCTCCAGCCGCTGCCGCTCGCGCTGCCCTGCCTCGAGCACCCGGGCCCGGGACCCCTGGAGCTCGTTCAGCCGCGCGCGCAGCTCGGCGCCGAGCCGGGCGTTCTCCAA
>JBIOYO010000195.1:0-2992 GCA_044870175.1 Nocardioidaceae bacterium
CTGACCCTCTGGAGGACGGCGTAGACGCCCAGCCCGAGGACCGCGAGGAGCAGCGGCGCCACTGAGAGGTGGTCGGTGAACACCACCGCGATCAGTGCGATGACGATGAGGTCGTCGACCACCGCGAGGGTGAGCAGGAAGGCGCGCAGCGCGGCGGGCAGGCCCGAGCCGACCACGGCGAGCACCGCGAGCGCGAACGCGATGTCCGTCGCCGCGGGGACGGCCCAGCCGCGCAGGTCGCCGCCGGCGGCCAGGTTGACCGCGACGTACACCACCGCGGGGGTGACCACGCCGGCCACCGCTGCGACCACCGGGACCAGCGCGTCGGCGGGCCGGCGCAGCGAGCCCACCACGAGCTCGCGCTTGAGCTCCAGACCGGCGACGAAGAAGAACAGGGTCAACGCGCCCTCGGACGCCCAGTGCCGGACGTCGAGCGGGCCGACTGTGAAGTCCCCGAACGCCTCGTAGCCGGCGCTCCACGGCGAGTTCGCCCACACCACCGCGACGGCCGCCGCGGCCAGCATGATGCCGCCGCCGACGGTCTCCCGGCGGAGCAGATCACCGAGGAACGTCGTCTCGGCAGGCGACGACCGGGGAAGGAAGCTGCGGCGCGGCTCGGGCGTGGCCATGGGTCCCTCGGGGTCGACGACACGGGTGCCGACCAGACTTCCCGGCGCGCCGCGTCTCAGCCTACCGGTGCCGCCCCCGATGACGGCTCAGGCTTCGTCGGAGGCGCCGCTGTCCAGCCCGGTCCTGATCAGGTTCATCACCGAGGAGTCGGCCAGCGTGGTGACGTCGCCGACCTCGCGGTGCTCGGCGACGTCGCGTAGCAGCCGGCGCATGATCTTGCCGGAGCGGGTCTTCGGCAGCTCGGGCACGACCATCACCTGCCGGGGCTTGGCGATCGCGCCGATCTCCTTGGCGACGTGGTTGCGCAGCTCGGCGACGATGTCCGCGCCGCCGTCGCCGGCGGACTCGACCAGGATGACGAAGGCGCACACGGCCTGGCCGGTGGTGTCGTCGGTGGCGCCGACCACCGCGGCCTCGGCCACCTTCGGGTGCGACACCAGGGCCGACTCGATCTCCGTGGTGGACAGCCGGTGACCGGAGATGTTCATCACGTCGTCGACCCGGCCGAGCAGCCAGATGTCGCCGTCCTCGTCCCGCTTCGCCCCGTCGCCGGCGAAGTACCGGCCGCGGAAGCGGGACCAGTAGGTGTTCCTGTAACGCTCGTCGTCGCCCCAGATCGTGCGCAGCATCGCCGGCCACGGCTCCGTGAGCACGAGGTACCCGCCGGAGCCGTTCGGCACCGACTCGCCCATGTCGTCGACGACGTCGGCGGACACGCCCGGGATCGGGGTCATCGCGGACCCGGGCTTGCCGGCGGTCACGCCAGGCAGCGGGCTGATCATGATCATCCCGGTCTCGGTCTGCCACCAGGTGTCCACGATCGGGCAGCGGTCGCCGCCGATGGTCTCCCGGTACCACATGTAGGCCTCGGGGTTGATCGACTCGCCCACGCTGCCGAGCAGCCGCAGGGAGGACAGGTCGTGCTTGGCGGGGACGTCGGCGCCCCACTTCATGAACGTGCGGATCGCGGTTGGCGCGGTGTAGAGGACGGTGACGCCGTGCTGGGCGACGATCTCCCACCAGCGGCCCTTGTGGGGGGTGTCCGGCGTGCCTTCGTAGAGCACCTGGGTCACGCCATTGGCCAGTGGGCCGTAGACGATGTAGGAGTGCCCGGTCACCCAGCCGATGTCGGCGGTGCACCAATAGACGTCGGTGTCCGGCTTGTGGTCGAAGATGGCGTCGAAGGTGTACGTCGTGCCGACCAGGTAGCCGCCCGTGGTGTGCAGGATGCCCTTCGGCTTCCCCGTCGTACCCGATGTGTACATGACGTAGAGCGGGTGCTCGGCGTCGAACGCCTCCGCGGTGTGGTCGGCGGACTGCGTGTCGACCAGCTCGTGCCACCACACGTCGCGGTCGGCGTCCCAGTCGACGTCCTGGCCGGTGCGCCGCACGACCAGCACGTGCCGCACGTCGGGACAGGACTTGACCGCCTCGTCGACGGCGGGCTTCAGCCCCGACGGGTTGCCCCGGCGGTAGCCGCCGTCGCTGGTGACCACGACGCGGGCGGCGCAGTCCTGGATGCGGTTCATCAGAGCGTCGGCCGAGAATCCGCCGAACACCACGGTGTGCGGTGCGCCGACGCGGGCGCAGGCCAGCATCGCGACGATGGCCTCGGGGATCATCGGCATGTAGATCGCGACCCGGTCGCCGGTCTGCACGCCGAGCTCGGTGAGCGCGTTGGCCGCGCGGCACACGTCGTCCTTGAGCTGTGCGTAGGTGATGTCCCGGGTGTCGCCGGGCTCGCCCACCCAGTGGATCGCCACCTTGTCGCCGTTGCCCGCCTCGACGTGCCTGTCGACGCAGTTGTACGCCGCGTTGAGCCGGCCGCCCGGGAACCACTTCGCGAACGGTGGGTCGGACCAGTCCAGGACGTCGGTGAACGGCTCGGCCCAGGTGACCCGCTCCGCCTGCCTCGCCCAGAACGCGAGCCGGTCCGCGGCCGCCTCGGCGTACGCCGCCTCGGTGATGTTCGCGTGGGCGGCGAGCTCGGCCGGGGGCGGGAAGCGGCGCTCCTCGTGAAGGAGGTTCTCCAGGCCTTCCTGCTTCTGCTGCTCGGTCACGTCGGCTCCCGTGTCGTCCCGATGGTTGGCCCGATGTCTGGCATCGTGGGTCCTCGTCTCAAGCGTAGAGGGGTAGCCCGCCGGGCCGGCCTGGGCAGGCAGGCCCGGCCCGGCGAGGGGTGCGCGGGGTGGCAGGGGAGGGGGGGTCAGTGCGACACCGCCCCCTCCGCTCCGGCGCCGGTGAGCGAGCGCACCTCGAGCTCGTCGTACGCCTCCTCCGCCTCGGGGTCCTTCGACGTGACCGTGCCGAGCCAGCCGAAGAAGAAGCCGAGCGGGATCGAGATCAGGCCCGGGTTCTCCAG
>JBIOYO010000196.1:0-3878 GCA_044870175.1 Nocardioidaceae bacterium
GTCGCCCAGCTGGCCCGCAACGCCGTCGAGGCATCGTTCGCCGACGCCGCCACGAAACGCGCGATCACCGACGAGATCGACGCTCATCTGCGCGCCCACCAGGTCACGGGTTGGTGACGACCGCGCCGGAACCGCCCCGCTGGACCCCTGCCAGGTCGACCATGTGGCCATGCGCGCACGGCTCGCGGGACGACAGGCCGCCCTCGCGCTGCTCGCCGCGGCGGCAGTCGCGGTCGGTGTCGCGGTCGCGGAGTCGCCCGGCGCCGCCTCCTCCCGCCAGGAGCTCTGCGCCGGGACCGCCACCCGCTCGGCCGATCGCGCCGCCGTCGTCACGGGCGCCGGGGCCAGGGTCAGCGTCATCGGGGACTCCTACGCCCAGGGCCTGGGCCTCGACCATCCCGGCGAGTCCTGGCCAGCACGGCTGCCGGGCCGCGTGCGGGTGGACGGGTTCGCCGGCTCCGGCTTCAGCCCCGCGGCGAGCCCCTGCGCGGGGGAGGCGTACGCCGACCGGGTGCCGGCCGCGCTCGCCGACCACCCCCGCCTGGTGGTGCTGCAAGGCGGCCTCAACGACTTCGACGTGTCGACGACCGCCGTCGCCGCGGGAGCAGACCGCGCCCTCGACGCGCTGGCCGGCCATCGCGTGCTGGTCATCGGGCCGGTGAGCGCGCCGGCCCGCGCCGGTCAGGTGAGCCGGGTCGACCGCACCCTCGCCGCCGTGGCCGACCGCCACGGGGTGCGGTATCTGCGGGCCACCGGCTGGCAGCTGTCCTACCTCCGTGACGGCCTGCACCTCACCCCTGCGGGGCACACAGAGCTCGGCGACCGCGTCGCATCCGTCGTGGCCGGGATGCTGAGCCCCACCGACGCGCCCTCCTGACCCCCCTCTGCGCCGACCCGTCTCTTGTGCACTCCGAATGACCGCCGAGCCGTCGTGTGTGTCGCCGGGTGGGGCGCCGAGCCGTCGTGTGTGTCGCCGGGTGGGGCGCCGAGCCGTCGTGTGTGTCGCCGGGTGGGGCGCCGAGCCGTCGTATCCGTTGCCGGGTGGGGCCCCGAGCCGGCTCTTGTGTACCTGGAATGAGCGCTGAGCCGTCTCTTCTGCACCCGGAACGAGAGCCGAGCCTGCTCTTGTACGGTCCCCGGCCGGGGCAGTAGCGGTTCGGCTCGTTGACAGGTGGTGCGGTTGCGACGGCTCGGCTCGGTCTGGGGGTGCGGTTGCGACGGCTCGGCTCGTTCTGGCGGTGCGGTTGCGACGGGTCGGCGTCCTGCTGGGAAGCGTTCACCGGGATTTCCACAGGCGTCGGGAGCGCTTCTGGCGAGCTGGGGGAAGCAGTCCGTAGGGTCCGAGTCGCGCAGTCGACGGACGGGGGACTGACTTGGAGCTGCAAAGGCTGGCGCGCGTCCGGCGGCGTAGGGCGGCCAAAGCCGCGTGCCGCTCGTGGGCTGGTGTCGTCGTGCTGGCGCTGTCCATGCTGCTCTCGTGCACGGCTGACCACCAGCCGGAGAGGGCGTCGGACACGGGTGGCGCTGCGGCGGCTCCTCCGAAACCGTTGAAGGTACTGTGGAAGCGGTCGCTGCGGCCGTTCGGGCAGCCGGTCAATGCCGGTGGGGTAGCAGTCCTCTACACGACCGCGGACAGGTGGCTTTACCTGGAGGGCCGCGACCCGGGCACCGGCAAGCGGCTGTGGCGGCACCAGGCGTCGCCAGGGCTCGTCGTGGCCGGAATCGCCGTCGAACCCGAGGTCGTGGGTCCGAAGTCACACGAGCTGGTCGCCTACTTCCGGCCGGTGGGACCTGAGCGTCCGCTGCTCGCGACGCTCGAGGTCGTCGACCCGAGGTCGGGGAAGACGGTGCACGCCAGCAGCCCGGCGTACTTCGTCTCCCGGCCGACGCCGTGCCGGCGAGGCGTCTGCGTGGAGGTCAGCGTCTCGGGCATCGGGCGGTCCGCATGGCGGCGTCTCGACCTGCGCAGCGGTCGCTATGGGCCCACCCGGGAGTTCCCAGCCGGGAGCCGTCCCATCGGACCAGCCGGCCTCGTGGACCTCGGCGGTCGGAACCCGGAGCAGCTGGCCCGGGTCGTCTACGGCCGGGTGCAGTGGCGGCAGCCGGTCGGCGTGGTGTTCCCGGCGGGCTCGAGCACCGACCGGGGCTGGACCTTCGAGTACGCCAAGCGGGTCGGGCTGCTGTACGGCAGCGTCGGCGGCGCAGTCCGGTGGCGGGGACGTCGCCATCAGGTAGTCGCTCGCGTCGACCTGTCCGACCGTGCCACCGCAGGACTCGACGCCGACACCGGCGCGCGGCGATGGCGCGCCACGGGCACCGACCTCTGCCTCCAGCTGCGGGAGGATCCTCGGGCGCCGGCCTCGCCCTTGTTGCCGGTCCGGTGTACCTACGCCGGGGTGGGCCGGGGGCCTGTGGACGACCTGCGCTGGCGGGGGCTTCGGCGCGGCCTCGAGGGATTCGACGTGGAGACCGGCACGGCCACGTGGGCGCTTCGGTTGCCTGAGAACGAAGCCGACCTCGGCATCAAAGGCTCCTTGGTGCTCGCCAGCGCGAGGGAGCTGCTCCTCCGTACCCGTCGCGGCAAGGTCGTGGTCGACCTCCGCTCCGGAGGACGACGACGGCCGACCGCGGGAGAGCGCTTCCTCTGCATGCGAACCGCCCAGGTGGCCTACCGGGAGCCGTACTACGTCGACGGCGACGCAACCCGGACGCGGTACGGTGGCACGCTCGCGCTCATGTGCGATGCGCATGGACGTTCGGTCAGGGAGCCCTTCACGCAGCGGTTGGCCGCCGGCACCGGCACCCGGTTCGGCTCGGCGACGCTGATCGCGACGAAGGGTGGGCTCGCCGCGTACGCCGAGGTCTGAGGCGGTCTAGTCCAGGAGGGGTACGCTCGGTCAACACGGGCCAGCCCATCCCTCACCGCGCCGCCGGCGCCCCCGGCAGGACTCGAACCTGCGACCCAGAGATTAGAAGTCTCTCGCTCTGTCCAGCTGAGCTACGGGGGCCGAGGTCCCAGGTTAGAGCTCGCGCGGACAGGTCGTTGCCTGCTGCGCGACGCTCGCAAGGGCAGCACCAATCCGCGCGACCTCTGGAGCTCGGCGTCGGGGGTCAGGGCAGTAGCGAGCCCATCCACTCCTCGACGTCGTCGGGGGAGCGGGGAAGGGCTGCGGAGAGGTTCCGCGCACCGTCCGCGGTGACGGCGACGTCGTCCTCGATGCGGATGCCGATGCCGCGCATCTCCGCGGGGACGAGCAGGTCGTCGGGCTGGAAGTACAACCCGGGCTCGACCGTCAGCACCATGCCCTCGGCGAGGTCGCCGTGCGGGTAGACGTCACGTGACGCCTTCGCGCAGTCGTGCACGTCCATGCCGAGCATGTGGCTGGTCGAGTGCAGCGTCCAGCGGGCGTAGACCTTGCTGTCGGGGGACAGCGCCTCCTCGACCGGCACGGGCAGCAGACCGAGGTCGGCCAGGCCTTCTGCTAGCACCCGCATCGCCGCGTCGTGGGCGGCCTGGAACGGCGCCCCCGGGCGGACGGCGTCGATGCCCGCCTGCTGGGCGGTGAGCGCCAGGGTGTACAGGTCGCGCTGCAGCGGTGAGTAACGACCGCTGACCGGGATCGTGCGCGTGACGTCGGCGGTATACAGGCTGGTGGCCTCGACCCCCATGTCCAGCAGCAGCAGGTCTCCCGCCGTGACCGGCCCGGTGTTCTCCACCCAGTGCAGCGTGGTCGCGTGGGCGCCGCCGCCCACGATGGAGTCGTAGCCGATGTCGTTGCCCATGGCGCGGGCCCGGCGGAAGAACGTGCCCTCCACCCATCGCTCGCCGTACCGCAGGACGTCGTCCCAGGCGCG
This sequence comes from Nocardioidaceae bacterium, assembly GCA_044870175.1. Classification (GTDB taxonomy): domain Bacteria; phylum Actinomycetota; class Actinomycetes; order Propionibacteriales; family Nocardioidaceae; genus JBIOUF01. Next base: position 3,856 of record JBIOYO010000196.1, read on the forward strand.
CACGCAGTCCTCGAAGCCGAGCG
>JBIOYO010000197.1:0-5764 GCA_044870175.1 Nocardioidaceae bacterium
GCGAGGGCACCGACGACCTGTTCGCGTGCGCCGACAACGCCGACGACCGGCCGGGCCGGGCGTTCGTCGACGACTACATGGTGCTCGCCGAGACCCAGGAGACCGCCGACCGCGCGGCCGCGGACGCATCGTCGTCATCGCTGGCCGACGACGCCGACTTCCAGCGGTGGATGGGCGAGGCCGGCGACCCGGGCATCATCACCGGCTACGTCTCGGCCGGCATCACCGATGCGATCGCCGACCAGGTCGAGTCCGGCTCGACCGACGACTGGCTGGCCACCCCCGGCCTCGCCCAGTCCGCCTCCTTCGCCGCCGCCGAGGCGCTGTCCTCCTCCGACGCGCCGTCCTCCTCCGACCGGGCCCAGGAGCTGCGTGCGGCACTGGCCGACTTCGAGGGTGCCGCCGCGGTGGTGCGCTTCGCCGACGGCGCGGTCGAGGCGGAGGTGGTCGCGCAGGGGCTGCCCGGACAGGACGTCACCAGCACCGGCGACAGCGGCATCGAGCGGCTGCCGGCGTCCACCGTCGTCGCGCTCGGCGTCTCGCTGGGGGACGGCTGGGCCGACCGGCTGGTCGACCAGCTGCGCACGTCGATGGGCGACCAGGCCGACGTCGACCAGATGCTCGCCCGGATCGAGTCCGAGACCGGCCTGGAGCTGCCCGGGGACGCCGAGCGGCTGCTCGGCGACGGGGTCAGCCTGGCGGTCGACTCCGGCATCGACGTCTCCGCCCTGGCCGGCGGCTCACCGGACCCCACCGGCCTGGCCCTGGGCCTACGGATCACCGGCGACCCCGACGAGATCACCCCGGTGCTGGACAAGCTCACCGCGCTGCTCGGCCCCTGGGCCGGGGAGGCGCTCGTGGTCGAGGAGGGCGACGGCGCGGTGGCCGTGGGCGTCGACCCCGACTACGTGAAGACCCTCGCCGGCGACGGCGGACTGGGCGACGAGGACCGCTTCACCCGGGTGGTGCCCAAGGCCGGGAGTGCCGGCGGGGCACTGTTCGTCGACGTCGACGAGGGCGGCTGGCTCGACGACCTCCTGGCGGAGGTCGACGACCCCGACGCCCAGCAGGCGAAGGACAACCTGAAGCCGCTCGCGGCCGTTGGCGCCAGCGGCTGGACGGACGGCGACGTCGCCCACGGTCTGCTCACCATCACCACGGACTAGGCCCTCCGCTGGGTGAGCCCTTCGACAGGCTCAGGAACCACCGGTCGAGCGGCCTGCCGCGGTTCCCTCGTCGAAACCTCGAGCGGGTCGGCAGGGACTGCGCCAGCGCCCTCGCTGCCTGGGGCCGGCAGCCGGCGCGTCGGCACGGAGAGGGCGCTGCGCGCCGGATGTGCAGATCCGCCGGCTCGCCGGACAGCCGGCTTCGCCGGCTAGTTCGGGCACCACCGGGACCGGGCCACCTCGGTGGCGGGCAGCGACGGCAGGGCACGCATCGCCGCGGTCTCCTGCCGCAGGCTCCGCTCGAGCCGGGCCAGGCGCTCCCCGGTGGTGACCGCCTCGAGCAGGTGCTGACGCTCGGGGAGGGTGAGCAGGCACGTGGCTGCCAGCGAGTACGACAGCAGCTCGGGGTCGCGGGGGAGCGCGCCGGTGAGCACCTCCTGGCCGCGGAGCTCGGTCAGCAGGGCCCGGTAGGACTCGAACGCGGCCAGCGCCTTGGCGGCGGCGTGCGCCTCGGTCGGCGACGGCTTCGGCTCGTCGGGGAACGACTCGACCTCGGCGACCACGAACGGTCCGCCGGTCTCCGTGCCGGTCACGCGCATCCGGCTGCGGCCGACGGCCTCGATGTCGAAGCGCCCGTCCTCAAGCGGGCGTACGGAGCTGAGCTGGGCCACGCAGCCGACCCGGTACAGCGAACGGGCCTCGCGCCTGCCCACCTCGTACCCCTCGCGGATGGCCACGACGCCGAACCGCCGCTGCGACGCGTCCGGGATCGCCAGCAGGTGCTGCACCATGGCTCGGTAGCGGTCCTCGAAGATGTGCAGCGGCAGCGTCACCCCCGGGAACAGCACGGTGTTGAGCGGGAAGATCGGCAGCTGCTCGGCCACCTGGTCAAGGTACCTGCCGGCTCACCATAAACTCTCCGGCATGATGCGCCGGATCGACCTGCGCGGCCATGACGGCCAAGCCGACCATGCTCTCGAGCAGTTCGGCCCCCAGAAGCTGCATGGCGGCCATGGGGGCCATGGCGACCATGGCGCCCCTGAGAGACGCGCCGACCGCTCCGTGGTGCCCCGTGCCACCACCGACGTGGCCGCGACGCTGGACGTGGTCCGCCCGATCCTGGACGCGGTCCGGCAGCGCGGGGTCGCGGCTGTCCTGGAGCTGTCCGCCCGGTTCGACGGGGTTGCCCAGACCGACGTCGCGGTTCCCGCCCAGGCGCTGGCCGATGCGCTGGCACGCCTCGACCCCGCCGTCCGGGCGGGACTGGAGGAGTCCATCTCCCGGTTGAGGGCGACCTGCCTCGCCGAGCTGGAGTCCGACACGGTCACCGAGGTGGTGCCAGGCGGTCGGGTCACCCAGCGCCTGGTCCCCGTCGAGCGGGTTGGTCTGTACGTCCCCGGTGGCATCGCCCCGCTGGTGTCCAGCGTGGTGATGAACGTCGTGCCCGCCCAGGTCGCCGGGGTCTCCTCCATCGCGTTGACCTCCTCGCCGCATCCGGCGTACGACGGGCTGCCGCACCCGACCATCCTGGCGGCGTGCGCGCTGCTCGGGGTCGAGGAGGTGTACGCCGTCGGCGGCGCTCAGGCCATCGCGATGTTCGCCTACGGCGCGGGCCCGTGCCGGCCGGTCGACCTGGTCACCGGGCCGGGCAACATCTACGTGGTCACCGCGAAGCGGCTGGTCGAGGGCGTGGTCGGGATCGACTCCGAGGCGGGCCCGACCGAGATCGCCATCCTCGCCGACGACACCGCCGAGCCGGCCCACGTCGCGGCCGACCTGCTGAGCCAGGCCGAGCACGACCCCCTGGCGGCGTCGGTGCTGGTGACGCCCAGCGAGCGCCTGGCCGACGAGGTGGTCGCCGAGCTCGACAAGCAGGTGTCGGCCACCTTGCACGTCGACCGGGTGCGCACCGCGCTGTCCGGGCAGCAGTCGGCGGTGGTGCTCGTGGACGACGTGGAGCAGGGTCTCGACGTGGTCAACGCCTACGCCGCGGAGCACCTGGAGATCCAGACCGCCGATGCGCCGGCGGTCGCTGCGAGGGTCCGCAACGCCGGCGCGGTGTTCGTCGGAGCGTTCGCGCCGGTGTCCCTCGGCGACTACGCCGCGGGGTCCAACCACGTGCTGCCCACCGGTGGCTGCGCGTGCCACTCCGGCGGGCTGTCCGTGCGGGCGTTCCGCAAGCCGATGCACGTCGTGGAGTACACCGAGGCGGCTCTGCGCGACGTGGCCCACCACGTGACCACGCTGGCGCATGCGGAGGACCTGCCCGGTCATGCGGCCGCCGTCGCGGCGCGCTTCGCCCGCGACCCGGCCGCCACCGTGGAGGGCTGATGGGCCTCCCGCTGCGGGAGGAGCTGCGGGGGGTGGCGCCGTACGGCGCGCCTCAGCTCGACGTCCCGGTGCAGCTCAACGTCAACGAGAACCCCTACCCGCCGTCCCCGGCGGTGGCCCGCGACGCGGCCGCAGCGGTGCTCGGCGTGACGGGCACGCTCAACCGCTACCCGGACCGCGAGTTCACCGCGCTGCGACACGACCTGGCGGCGTACCTCGGCCACGGCGTGACCCCGGATCGGGTCTGGGCCGGGAACGGCTCCAACGAGGTGATGCTGCACCTGCTGCTCGCCTTCGGCGGCCCCGGGCGCACCGCGGTGTCGTTCGCGCCGACGTACTCCATGTACCCGGAGTACGCGCGAGACACCCACACCCGGTGGGTCGTCGGCCACCGGCGCGAGGACTTCACCCTCGACCTGGAGCACGCCCGAGACCTCGTGCGCCGGGAGCGGCCCTCGGTGCTGCTGGTGCCCTCGCCGAACAACCCCACCGGCACGGCCCTGCCGCGTTCGGGACTCGAGGCGCTCGGCGCGGAGGCGGCGGCCGTGGACGCGGTGCTGGTCGTCGACGAGGCCTACGCGGAGTTCCGCAGGACCGGCACGCCGAGCGCGCTCGAGCTGCTGCCCGACCATCGGAACCTCGTGGTCTGCCGCACGATGAGCAAGGCGTTCGCCCTGGCCGGGGCCCGGCTCGGCTACCTGGCCGCGAGCCGGGAGGTCTGCGACGCGCTGCGGGTGGTGCGGCTGCCGTACCACCTGTCGGCGGTCACCCAGGCGGTGGCTCGCGTCGCGCTCGCGCACGCCGACGAGCTGCTGGCGCGCGTCTGCGACCTGCGGCGCGAGCGGGACGTCACCGTCGGCTGGCTGCGCGAACGCGGGCTGGACGTGGCCGACAGCGACGCGAACTTCGTGCTGTTCGGCCGGTTCGGCGACCGGCACGCGGTCTGGCAGGGGCTGTTGGACCGCGGTGTGCTGATCCGGGAGACTGGACCGGACGGCTGGCTTCGGGTCTCGATCGGCACGCCGGACGAGATGGCGGCGTTCCGGGCCGCCCTGGTCGAGGTCCTGGATGACCAGGGGCTGGAGGGATGGGCATGACGAATCCGGGTGGGCGCACCGCGCGCATCGAGCGGACCACCAAGGAGTCCAAGGTCCTCGTGGAGCTCGACGTCGACGGCACCGGGCGTGCCGACGTGTCCACGGGGGTCGGCTTCTACGACCACATGCTCTCCTCGCTGTCGCGGCACTCGCTGGTCGACCTCACTGTGGTCACCGACGGCGACACCCACATCGACGCTCACCACACCGTCGAGGACACCGCGATCGTCCTGGGTGACGCGTTGCGCGAGGCGCTCGGCGACAAGGCGGGCATCCGCCGGTTCGGGGACGCGCTGGTGCCGCTGGACGAGGCGCTGGTGCAGTGCGCGGTCGACCTGTCGGGGCGCCCGTACTGCGTGCACACCGGCGAGCCCGACCAGCAGCCCTTCGTCACCATCGGCGAGGCCTACCTGGGTTCGCTGACCCGCCACGTCTTCGAGACCCTCGCCTCCCACGCCCAGATCGCGCTGCACGTGCGGGTGCTCGCCGGCCGTGACCCGCACCACCTCGTCGAGGCGCAGTACAAGGCGGTCGCCCGCGCCCTGCGCGACGCCGTCGCCCTCGACCCGCGGGAGTCCGGTGTGCCGTCCACGAAGGGCACTTTGTGACCGCACCGTCGGTCGTCGTCCTGGACTACGGGTTCGGCAACGTCCGCTCCGCCGTGCGCGCGCTCGAGCGCGCCGGAGCCACGGTCACGCTCACCGCGGACCGATCCCGGGCCCAGCGCTGCGACGGCCTGGTCGTCCCTGGGGTCGGCGCGTTCCGCGCCTGCGTCGACGGCATCCGGGCCGTCCACGGGGAGGAGGTGATCGGCCGCCGCCTCGCCGGCGGCCGGCCGGTGCTGGGCATCTGCGTCGGCCTTCAGGTGCTGTTCAGCCACGGGGTCGAGCACGGCGTCGACAGCGCCGGCCTCGACGAGTGGCCGGGTGTCGTCGAACGCCTCCGGGCGCCGGTCGTCCCGCACATGGGCTGGAACACCGTCGATGTGCCCGCCGGGTCCACACTCTTCCGCGGCGTCGAGACGGAGCGGTTCTACTTCGTGCACTCCTACGGTGTACGCCGCTTCGAGCTGACCACCCGCGGGCGCACCGCCGAGCCCCTGGTCGGCTGGACCGACTACGCCGGTGACCGCTTCGTCGCCGCCGTCGAGAACGGCCCCCTCTGCGCCAC
>JBIOYO010000198.1:0-7153 GCA_044870175.1 Nocardioidaceae bacterium
GTCTGCTGGCTCTCCCAGGTGATGATCCCGTCCTTGACGTAGACCTTCCACGAGCAGGAGCCGGTGCAGTTCACCCCGTGGGTCGACCGGACCACCTTGTCGTGGCTCCACCGGTCGCGGTAGAACGAGTCGGCGTCGCGGCCGCCCTGGCGGAACATCGCCCGCAGGTCGCCGGAGACCTCGGCCTTGGTGAAGAACCGGCGGCTGCGGACCAGGGCGTCGGTCACCGCCCCGTCGGTGCGCGGCTGGGACTGGCTGGTGGTCACGCCGCCGCCTCCGACCCGGCGGCTGTCCGGCGTACGACGGTCAGCGTGAGCACCAGCGTGAGCACGGCCGTGGCCGCGAGCAGGAACAGGCCGATGGAGTAGGAGTCGGTCTGGCCGTAGATGTAGCCCATCAGCAGCGGTGGGACGAACCCGCCGAGCCCGCCCGCGGCGCCCACCAGGCCGGTGACGCCACCTACGCGAGCGGGATCGGTCACCGCGGCGATCAGCGCGAAGGTGGCGCCGCTCCCGGCGCCCAGCGCCGCCGCCATGGACAGGAACGACACCGTCCCGACGTGCTCGAGGATGGGAGCCGGGGCCGTGATCGTGGCCCCGATCGCCACCACGGCGTACGTCGCGGCGAGCACGGGGACGGCGCCGAACCGGTCGGACAGCCAGCCGCCCACCGGCCGCATGATCACGGCGACCACGACGAAGCCGGCCATCCGGTTGGCCGCGTCGGCCGGGGTGAGGTCGTACTCGGTCTTGAGGTAGGCGGGCAGGTAGACCGAGAACGCGACATAGCCGCCGAAGGAGACCGCGTAGAGGATGCACGCCTGCCAGGTGATCGGCAGCCGGGCGTTGGCGTTGATCCGGCTGGCCAGCGACGTGGTCGGAGCGGTGCGGCCGGGCGCGTCGCGCAGCAGAAGCCACGAGACGACGGCGTACACCGCCAGCGCCGCGGCGGTGATCAGGAACGGCGCCTTGCTCCCGACGTTGGTGTAGAGCTTCACCGTGGTCAGCGCGCTGATCGCCGTGCCGCCCATCCCGGCGCCGAAGATGCCGACTGCGAGGCCGCGGCGCTCGGGCGGGAACCACGCGTTGACGAACGGCACGCCGACGGCGAACGCGGTGCCCGCGATGCCGAGGAAGAAGCCGCCGACCAGGATGGCGGCGAACGAGTCCGCGACCAGGCCCAGGAACAGGATCGGGACGATCGTGACCGCGGAGACCAGCGGGAACATGATCCGCCCGCCGAACCGGTCGGTGAGCGCGCCCACCACGATCCGGCCCAGCGAGCCCACCAGCACCGGGACCGCGACCATCAGGGCCACGTCGGACTCCGACATCGCGCCGAAGGTGCCCTGCTCGCGGAACAGCGGGCCGAGCGGGCTGAGCAGCGCCCAGGCCCAGAAGTTCAGCGCGAAGCCGAGCGTCGCCAGGGCCAGCATCAGCCACCGGGTGCCCTCGGTGACCTGCCTCTCGTCGCGCGCGGCCGCAGTGCCGGCGGCGCTCACGACGCCGCCCCGGCGTGGGTCGCCACGGGGGTGGCAGCAGGGGTCGCAACCGTGAGCAGCACGACCGAGTCCTGCAGCGCGGCCAGGTCGTGCCGCTGGGGTGGGATGACCAGCAGGTCGCCGGGCCCGCCCTCCCAGGCCGCGTCGCCGGTCGTGGCCAGCCGGACCCGCCCGTCCAAGACGTGCAAGGTGGCCTCGGCGGGGCTCTCGTGCTCGCCGAGCCTGGCACCGCCGCGCAACGCGATCACGGTCTGCCGCAGCGAGTGCTCGTGGCCGCCGTAGACGGTCTTGGAGCTGCGGCCGTTGGCGCCGTCGGCGGCCGCGGCCAACAGCAGCTCCGCACCGAGGCTGCGCAGGGACTCCGAGTGCATGCGGGCTCCTTCAGGAGGGGTCGTGCCGGCCACGCCCGGGCCGGCGGGAGGAGAGCCTGGACAGGTGGGCGACGCAGCGGTCCGGTCGGGCGAACGGCTCGAGGCGCTCCGCGGCCACCGGCGCCCTGACGGCGTCGAGCGCCCCGCGCAGCAGCCCGAGGTGGACGGCGCAGACCAACCGGTCAGGGACGGCGCCCTCGCCGGAGACCAGCTCCAGGAACGGGCAGTGCCGCAGGGCCAGGACCGCCGGTGCGACCTCGTCGCGGGGCAGGGGCTCCGGGGCGAAGCCGAGGCCCGCGAACACCGTCGCCAGCATGTCCACCGCCTCGCGGTGGGTCGGGCGGCGCCCATCGCCGGTGGCCGGGGCGAGCCGCCGCCCCCAGGCTCTGCCGACGGCGACCGCGCGGGCGACCGGGTCGGTCTCGGCGGCGTACTGATGGTCGTAGCCGGTGGCGAACATCGCCGCGAGCATCCGGTAGCCGCGCGGTCCGCCTGGGTCCATCCCGGTCACGGCGCGGTAGCGCACGGGTGGGCGGCCGGAGGCGGCCGTCGCCGGCCCGAGCCGCTCGACGCTGCCGTCTGCGAGCAGGGCCTGCAGGTGGAACCGCACGGTGTTGGGGTGGACGCCGAGCCGCGCCGCGACCTCCGAGGCGCTCATCGGCCGGGCGGCCTCACGCAGCATCCGCAGAACCGCCTTGCGCCGTTCGGTCCTCGGCGGGAGCGCGGCCGCGGCGTCGATGCCGGCAACCCCGACGACCGGCGGCGCGGGAGGTCGTGCCATGCCGAGGACATTAGCCAAGTTGGACTGTCCTGAACACCAGCCCCTACAGCCCGAGGGTCTGCTGGGTCTGCTGCAGCGCCTCGGCGGAGGCGGACAGCAGCTGCTCCTCCTCGGGGGAGAGGGCCACGTCCAGGACGGTGTTGACGCCGGCGCCGTCCACGATGCTCGGCATCGAGAAGGCGACGCCGCTGTAGCCCTTGTAGCCGTCGTGGACGGTGCTGACCGGCAAGATGGCGTGCTGGTCGCCCAGCACGGCCTCGATGATGCGGGCCCCGGCCAGCCCGATCGCGAAGTTGGTGGCGCCCTTGCCCTCGATCACCCGGTACGCCGCGTTGCGGACGTCGTGGCTGATCCGCTCCAGCTCCTCGGTGCTGAACGGCTGCTGTCCCTTGGCGGTCCACTCGCGCAGCGGCACGGGGCCGATCCGGGCCTGCGACCACAGCGCGAACTCGCTGTCGCCGTGCTCGCCGACGATGTTCGCGTGCACGCTCGACGGCGACACCTGCGCCCGCCGCGCCAGCAGCAGCCGCAGCCGCGACGAGTCGAGCACGGTCCCCGAGGACAGCACCCGGTTGGCCGGCAGCCCGGAGATCCTCTGGGCCGCCACCGTCAGGACGTCGCACGGGTTGGTCACGAGGACGAAGACCGCGTCCGGAGCCCGCTCGAGGAGCACCGGCATGAGCTTCTCCAGGAGCGACACGTTCGTGGCGGCCAGGTCGAGGCGGGTCTGGCCGGGCTCCTGCTTCGCCCCGGCGGTCACCACCACGACGTGCGAGCCCTCCAGCAGGGACGCGTCGTCCCCGCCTTGCACCTCGGCCGATCCGGTGAACTGGGCACCGTGCGCCAGGTCGAGCACCTCGGCCTGCACCTTGGCGGTGTTGATGTCGTACAGCACCACCGACCGCGCCGAGTGCCTGATCAGGCAGGCGTACGCCATGCTCGCGCCGACGCTGCCGGCTCCGATGATGGCGACCTTGGAAGTCTCGCGTGAGCTCATGCAGCCGATTGTCACCAAGGACCGGACTCACGGCGAGGGCCTACGGCGTGTCATCGGCAATTCGGCCGGTGTATCACCCCCGCGCTGTGACACTCATCAGGAGGAAGAACCTGGCGAGCACGACACGGGTCCGGCACCGATGAGCCCGTCATGATCGGCAGGTCGGTACGTCACACAGGTGAAGACGCGCGACGCAGACGAAGGCATGGAGGCGGTGACATGGAGGCGACCCTGGTCCGGGCGGACCTGCACCACCTCGCGGTGTGTGGATGCGGGCAGGAGCTCGACATCTGCGGGGGCGACACCTGCACCCGCTGCGGCGCCCGGCGTCACGAGGTGGCCGGGGCGTCAGGGCCGTCGCGCCCGTCGACGCCGTCGCGCTGGTACGCCGCCTGACCCACCGGTGCGGGCTCCACGAGCACCGCACGCCCTGACCCCGCCCGACCCGGCCGGTACTGTGATCGGCGACGGACGGTGGCACTGGCGGGTTCGAGAGGCGAGGTGCGGGTGGACGGCGGCGAGGCCGGGGTGAGGACCCCGCGGCCGCAACGCGTCCTCACCGTCCCGAACATCCTGAGCATCGTCCGCCTCGCCGGGGTGCCGCTGTTCCTGTGGCTGGTCCTCGGGCCGCACGCCGACGGCTGGGCCCTCGTGGTCCTCATGCTCTCCGGCGTCACCGACTACCTCGACGGCTACCTCGCCCGGCGGCTCCACCAGACGTCCCGGCTGGGGGAGATCCTCGACCCGGTCGCCGACCGGCTGTACATCTTGTCCACGGTCATCGGCCTCGGCCTGCGCGAGATCATCCCGCTCTGGCTGGTGGTGCTCCTGCCCGCCCGGGACCTCCTGCTGTGGGGCCTGGTGCCGTTCCTGCGCCGCCGGGGGCACAACGCGCTCCCGGTGCACTACCTCGGGAAGGCCGCGACCGCCGCCCTCCTCTACGCGTTCCCGTTGCTGCTTCTCGGTGACGGGGACTCCACGGTGGCTTCCGTGGCGACGGTGGTCGGCTGGGCCTTCGCGATCTGGGGTACGGCGCTGTACTGGTGGGCCGGACTGCTGTACGCCTGGCAGGTGCGCCGGCTCATGGCCGCTCCTCGACCGGCACCGGCGCTCGATGGCCGCTGACCCCGCGCCGCGCGGCGGGCCGGCCGGACGTGGCGGTCCCACCGCGCCGCCCCAGGTGACGATGGGCCTCCTGGACTACATCACCACCCACTCCCTCGACGAGGACTACGCCTACGCCAGCGCACAGCATGCACGGGAGCGGGGTTCACGGGAGCGGGAGGCGACGGAGCGGCGGACGCCGGCGCGCCGTCGCGGCTCGGTGCTCGTGCTGCTCGCCTTCGGCCTGCTGCTGGCGACCGCCGCGGCGCAGACGGCCCGGACCGCCTCGGAGCGCTCGCAGAGCCGGGAGTCCCTCGCGGCGCAGGTGGCGGACCGGCGCGACGAGCTCCAGCAGGCCCGCCGCGAGGTCGTGGAGACCCGCGCGGAGGTGGCGGCGGCGCGGGCCGACTCCCTGTCCGCCTCGGTGGACCTGGCTGACGTGCGCGCCGAGAGCGCGCGCCTGGGACCGGTCGCCGGGATCGTGGGCGTGACCGGCCCGGGACTGCGGATCGTCGTGGACGACAACCCCAAGGCGACCGACGAGCAGGGCCAGGTGTCGGACAAGGACCTGCAGCGGCTGGTCAACGGGTTGTGGGTCGCCGGCGCGGAGGCCGTGTCGGTGAACGCGAGGCGCGTCACCTCCCTGACCGCGATCCGGCAGGCGGGCGAGGCGATCACGGTGAACTTCACCTCGCTGCGCCGCCCGTACGTCGTCCTCGCCGTCGGCGACCCCGACACGCTGCCCGCCCGGTTCGTCGAGTCGGCCGGCGGCAGCTACTGGTTGGATGTAGAGGCGGTGTTCGGGCTCCGGTTCGACATGAGGACCGAGGACTCCGTGACCCTGCCGGCGGTGCCGCTCCCGTCCCTGCGGTACGCCAACCAGGACCGAGCCGACGCGCACGGGGAGGTGCCATGATCGCAGCGTTGGGGCTCGTGCTGGGCGTGGCGCTCGGCCTGCTCCTGCAGCCGGACGTGCCGCTGTGGATGGAGCCCTATCTGCCGATCGCGGTCGTCGCCGCGCTCGACGCGGTGTTCGGGGCGCTCCGCGCCTTCCTGGACGGCATCTTCGACGACAAGGTCTTCGTGGTCTCGTTCCTGTCCAACGTCGTCATCGCCGCGCTCATCGTCTACCTGGGCGACCAGCTCGGGGTCGGCGCCCAGCTGTCCACCGGGGTGGTCGTCGTGCTCGGCATCCGGATCTTCTCCAACGTCGCCGCGATCCGCCGGCACCTGTTCCATGCCTGAGCCGGCGCCGGAGAGCGGCAAGGACCGGCTGGGCAGTGCCCTGCGCCGGCCGTGGTCGCGCGGACAGGTCATCGCCGGACTGCTGCTGGCGGCGCTGGGGTTCGCCGCCGCCGTCCAGGTCCGGTCCCACGACCAGGACCAGCGCTTCTCGAGCGCGTCGGAGCAGGACCTCGTCGCCCTGATCAACACCCAGTCGCTCGCGATCGACCGGGTCGAGGGGGAGCTGGCCGAGCTCGAACGCACCCGCGACGCGTTGCAGAACGACGCCGCCGCGACCCGCGCGGCCGTCGAGGTCGCGCAGCGGCAGGCCGAGACCCTCGGCGTGCTGGCCGGCACCGTCCCGGCCACGGGTCCGGGCATCCGGGCCACCGTCCACGACCCCACCGGCAGCGTCGGCACCGACCAGGTGCTGAACGGGATCCACGAGCTCCGCGACGCCGGAGCCGAGGCGATCGAGGTCAACGACCTGGTGCGCGTCGTCGCCCAGACCGGCATCGCCGACGGCCGTGGCGGCCTGCTGGTCGGCGGCGTGCTGGTCGAGCCGCCGTACGTGATCGAGGCGATCGGCTCCCCGCAGACGCTGGCGTCCGGTCTCGACTTCGCGGGCGGCTTCGTCAGCGAGGTGGAGCGGGTCGGCGGCACGGTCGAGGTCCGCCGGGTCGGGAAGGTCGAGATCGACTCCAGGGCCGAACCGCCCGAGCAGCAGTACGCCGAGCCGGTCCCGGAGGAGTAGCCTGCCCACGCCGCATGCCAGCCGGCCCGCACAGCCAGGAGGACTCGTGTATCCCGACGACCTTAAGTACACCGCCGAGCACGAGTGGGTCCGCGACCCCGGCGAGGCCGAGGGGACCATCCGGGTCGGGATCACCCACTTCGCGCAGGACGCGCTCGGCGACATCGTCTACGTGTCGCTGCCCGACGTGGGCGACGTGGTGGAGGCGGGGACGTCTGTCGGCGAGCTGGAGTCGACCAAGTCCGTGAGCGACGTCTACGCGCCCGTGTCCGGCACGGTGGTCGCCCGCAACGACGCCCTGGATTCCACCCCCGAGCTGGTCAACACCGACCCGTACGCCGGGGGATGGCTCTTCGAGCTGGCACCATCGGACCCCGGCCAGCTCACGGGCCTGCTGGACGCGGCGGCCTACCAGGCGTCG
>JBIOYO010000199.1:0-12150 GCA_044870175.1 Nocardioidaceae bacterium
GCTGACCGCGCTGCCCCGGTTGGCGGCGGAGGCCGCCGCCGGGCCGCTCGCGGCGCTCCGGGGGGAGGAGCGGGGCGCGTCCACCACCCGCGACGTCGCCGCGCACGACATCGACGACCTGCTGGCCCGCCGGGCTGCCATCGCGGCCGAGCGCGACCCGTCCCCGCCGGCCCCCGTCCTGGCGCGGACCCCTCGCCCGGACGGCGCGTCTCTGTGGCGCCTCGTCGACTTCGCGCCGGGTCTCGCGGCTGGCGACCGCGCCGCGCTCGAGGCGGGGCTCCAGGCGGCGGGCCTGCTGGACGCGTGGCTGCGTCCCGACGGCGCCCTCCTCGGCGCCGACTCCCTCGACGTCGTCGTCGCCCCCGGGGAGCCCCTGACCGGCCCCACCCTGGCCGACGTGCTGGTCGCCGACTGCCCCGAGGGCAGCGACGTGACCACGGCCCTGGTGACCGCGGTGCTGCGCCGGGTCGGGCACGGCCGGACGGAGGGCGGGACCGTCTGGGTCGGGTCCGACGGCTCGTGGCAGCTCGGCCCGCTGCACGGTCGCGCCGCCAAGGACGCCGCGCAGTACGTCGGAGCCACCGCCCGCGCCGAGGAGCGGCGCCGCCGGCTCGACGAGGTCGACACCGCCCTGACCGCCGCCCGTGCCCGCCATTACGCGGCCGCCGCCCGCTGTGCCGAGCTCGCCTTGAGCATCGCCGCCCTGGAGACGTGGCTGCGCGAGCGGCCGTCGACGGCCGCGCTGAGCAGGGCCTGGGAGCGGCTGGAGGTCCGCAGCGAGGAGGTGGCGCGGGAGGAGGCGGCCAACGCCGCGGCGCAGCGGGCGGCGCAGGCGGCCCGCGAGGTCGCCGCCTCCCGGCAGCAGGAGCTGACCCGGCTCGGGCAGCAGCACGCCGTGCCCACAGAGCGGTCCGCGGTCGACGCGCTGGAGGCCCGCCTGAAGGGGCTCGCGGACGCGCTGCGCGAGCTCTCTCGCGAGGTGCCGGCGCTGCGCCGCGACCTGGGCCGCTTCGCACAGCGCCGGCGTGAGCTCGACGCGGACGCCGAGGTTGTGTCAGCCGTGTCGGCCGAGGCGGCCCGGAGCAGGTCGGCCGCCGACCAGGCGGAGTCGGCGTACACCGCGCTGGAGGAGTCGGTCGGAGCGAGCGTGCAGGAGCTCCAGCGGCGCATCGCCACGCTGCAGCGGTCGGTGACCGAGCTGCGAGCCCGGGCCCGCGCGGCCACCGACCGGATGCTGGCCCTGGAGAACTCCCGCGGCCAGGCGGAGCGCGACGTCCAGCACGCGCGAGACGCGGTCACGGCGCACCAAGCCGTGCGCGCGGCCGCCCTGGACGGCCTGACCCGGCTCAGCGACGTTCCGGGCCTGGTCGCCGCAGCTCTCGGCCCGGACGAGACAAGTGCCGTGGACGGGGCTGACCTGAGCGTCCTGGACCAAGTGCCGGGCATCGGCGCCGACGACCCGCTGCCGCGGGCCCTGGTCCGGACCGCGACGCGGATGGCCGGCCTCGACGTCGCGGCGGCATCGGGTCCCAACGCGGTCTGGCAGAGCTACAACGAGGCGGCCAGCGGCCCGGCGGCGGACCACGAGCCCCGGGTGCTGTCCGTCGGGGATCTGCTCGCGGTCACAGCTCGCGACGACGCCGGCGAGGACCCGATCGTGGTGCTCGCCCCGCGCGCCGCCACGCGGGTCGCCCAGGACCGCGAGCTGCTGACCGAGCGCGAGCGCGACCAGTTCGAGCAGCACGTCCTCGGCGAGCTCGGGGACGCGGTCCGGCGCTGCCGGGTCGAGGCCGACGAGCTGGTGCACGCCATGAACGACCTCCTTGCCGGGGTCACCACGTCGCAGGGCATCCGCGTGCGCCTCGACTGGCGCCTCCGCGACGAGGTCGCGCCGGAGGTGGCGACCGCGGTGCGGCTGCTCACGCAACCGCTCGGGGCGTTGCTGCCCGAGGAGCGAGTCACGTTGCGGGACTCCCTGCACCGGCTGATCGAGGCCAGCCGCGCCGAGTCGCCCGAGGTGTCGTACGGCGAGAGCCTCGTCACCGCTCTGGACTATCGGTCCTGGTTCGCCTTCCGGATCCGCTACACGCGCCCGGAGAGCCCTGGTGCCTGGCTCGACCTGCACCGCCGGTCACCGCTGTCCCAGGGGGAGCAGAAGGTGCTGTGCTACCTCCCCCTCTTCGCCGCGGCGGCGGCCCACTTCACCTCCCTCGCCGGAGCCGCGCCGCACGCGCCACGGCTGGTGCTGCTCGACGACGCCTTCCCCAAGATCGACGTGCGGACCCACCCGCTGCTGTTCGGCCTGCTGGTGCAGCTCGACCTCGACTTCGTCGTGACCAGCGAGCGGCTCTGGGGGGACCACGACACCGTGCCGTCGCTGGCGATCTACGAGGCGCTGCGCGACCCGTCCCAGCGCGGGATCGCGCAGTACGAGTACCGCTGGGACGGCCGGCAGCTGCGGCCGGTCTGATGAGCGGGGTCCGATGAGCGGGGTCGCCGCCGACTGGCTCGCGGACCCGGTCCTGTCCGCGTTCTGGTCCACGGTCGCACACCGGCTGGAGAGCACCGGTCTGGCCGCACGGGGGAGGGTCACGGTCCGCGCCGGGTCCCGTGCCGAACGGCACGCGCTGGGAGCCCTGCTCGGTCGGCCGGTGGTGCGCGAGCGGGTCCAGGTCGACCTCGCCGCCCTCGACGCCCGGATCGCGCAGAGGTCCTCGCTGTCCGGTCTGGTCGAGGCGGCCTCCGCGCAGACCGGCCGGCAGCTGCGGGACCGGCCGGCCGAGAGGGCCGACCGCGACGCCCGCCGCGAGGAGCCGCTTCTGCTCGCCCGCGGGCTCGTCGAGGCGCCCTGGGTGGAGGAGTGGCTCGCCGGGCTGCGGCGTACCGGTCTGCTCTCGCGTCGCACCGATGGCGAGCAGACGGCCCGCGACGCCGCGACGGTCCTCCGCGCCGTGCTCGGGCCGCAGCCGGGACCCCACTCCCGCACCGACCTCGGTGCCCGGCTCCTGGGCGACGCCCATGCGCTCGACGAGGGCAGGGTGCTCACCCAGGTGGTGCTCCGGGCGCTGGCTGCGGCCGACGGCGTGCCGACGCCAGCCACGCCGGCAGGCCGCCGGGAGCTCTGGCAGCGGCACGGCGTGCACGGTGACCTGGTCTCGGCGACCTGTCTCGTGCTGGGGCTGCGACCGGTCTCGCCGGACCCGGTGTCCGTGCGCCTGCGCGCGGCGGCCGGTGGCCCGCTGCACCTCACCGCCTGGGACCTGCGCGACTGGGATCCCACGTCCGTCGAGCCCGGTGAGGTGCTGGTCTGCGAGAACCCGCGCGTCCTGGAGGCGGTGGCCGCGAGCGGCAACCCACTCCGGGGCGGGGTCGCGGTGGTGTGCACCTCCGGGGAGCCGAACACGGTCGTCACCGGCGTGCTGGACCGGCTCGGCGCCGCGGGGTGCCTCCTGGCCTACCACGGCGACTTCGACTGGCCGGGCATCGCCATCGCCAACCGGCTGGTCGCACGGCACCGGATGCGCCCCTGGCTGATGGGCGCGGCGGACTACGAGGCCGGGCTCCACCCGCGTGCGCTGCCGCTCGGTGAGCCGCCCGTCGAGCCGGTGTGGGACGCCGAGCTGGGCGCCGCCATGCGGGGCCACGCTGTCGCCGTCCACGAGGAGGCCGTGCTCGACCGGCTGCTCGATCGTCTGCTCGGGCCCGCACACCGTTAGGGGCACTGTTTACGGCGTAAGGCTCCGGGTACCTCCCACCTCGTCCGAGCAGCCACGACCCGTCGAGGGGAGCAGAGATGTTGAGCAACACCGAGGTGCAGAAGGTGGTCGGGAGCACCGTCTACGGCAGCGACGAGGAGAAGATCGGCAAGGTAGGGCAGGTCTTCCTGGACGACGAGACGAAC
The DNA here is from genome assembly GCA_044870175.1 of Nocardioidaceae bacterium. GTDB lineage: Bacteria > Actinomycetota > Actinomycetes > Propionibacteriales > Nocardioidaceae > JBIOUF01. Next base: position 3,902 of record JBIOYO010000199.1, read on the forward strand.
CGGCCGGAGTGGGTGACGGTGAACACCGGCCTCTTCGGCACCAACGAGTCCTTCGTCCCGCTCGAGGACGCCACGTTCGACGGTGACCGGCTGCGGGTGCCGCACTCGAAGGACACCGTGAAGAACGCCCCGAACATCGACGTCGACGCCGGACACCTGGACGTCTCGGAGGAGCGGCGCCTGTACGAGTACTACGGCAGGGGCTACGAGGCTAGCGCCACCGGCTACGAGGCCGGGTACGCCGACCGAACCTCCGACAGTGACGTCGCCGGCCGCGGCACCTCCGACATCCTCGGGACGGGCACGCGGCGTGAGGGCATCGCCAGGGACACCTCCGGCGACGCCATGACCCGCTCCGAGGAGCGGGTCGACGTGGGCACCGAGTCCCGTGAGACGGGCCGGGTGCGGCTGCGCAAGTACGTCACCACCGAGACCGAGACCGTCGACGTCCCGGTTCGCAAGGAGCGCGCCGTCCTGGAGACCGAGCCGATCACCGGAGAGAACGTCGGCGACGCCACCTCCGGTCCGGACATCGCGGAGGACGAGCACGAGGTCGTGCTCCGCGAGGAGCGGCCGGTGGTCGAGAAGACAGTCGAGCCGGTCGAGCGCGTGCGCCTGGGCACCGAGACCGTCACCGACTCCGAGACGGTCACCGAGGAGGTCCGCAAGGAGCGCGTCGAGGCCGAGGGCGACGTCGTCGACCGCCGGTGACCCGACAGCTCTGACGGCACGGGGCGGCGCGGTGGTGCGCTGTCCCGCGCTGCCGTCGCCCCCCGGCTACCGCAGCCGGAGCGTGGCCACGACCCCGGCGTGGTCGGAGGGCCACAACGGCACCGTGCTCTGGAAGGGCTGGTCGCCGACGACATGCGCCTCCACCGCGCGGACCCGGGTCCGGCGGGAGGAGTCGTAGAGGACCAGGTCGATCCGCTGGCGGAGCTGGGAGACCTGGTTGCTCAGCGTGCCGTTCTGGCCCGAGGTGTAGCCGGGGTCGTCGCCGTTGACCGCCCACGCGTCGTGCAGTCGGGAGGTCAGGATCTCATACGAGCCGGTGCTGCTGCCGTCGGCGGCGGAGTTGAAGTCGCCGACCGCGAGGACGGCGTCATGGGTCCGGGCCGGCCCGGCGAGGAACTCACGCGCCTGGGCCTCCTGGACGGCCGGGAAGTCGGCCACCTCCAGGTGGGTGTTGGCGACGCGGAACCGCTCGCCGCGGTACGACGCCTCGACGGTGACCCACCCGCGAGCGAACGAGACAGGCGTGCCGATCGGAGGCGTGAACGACTGCTGGGCGGCGTACCGGCCGCTGCGGGCACCCCACCAGTGCAGGCCACGGGTGTCGTGGTTGACCAGGATGACGTCGCGGTCCTGCAGCGTGACCACGCACTCCGTCGCGCTGACGGCGCAGCCGAGCGCAGGAGCAACCAGCGGCGCCGGCCCGATGTCGGCGTTCTGCACGACCCCTGCGACCTCGTAGTCGAGCCCTCGCTCCGCCAGCGCCGCGGTCAGGATCTCCAGGAAGTCCTGGCTGACCGGGCTGGCCGGCGTGCCGGTGTCCGCGGGCGTCGGCCGCGCGACCCAGTTGGTGACCTCCTGCAGCCCGATGACGTCGGGGCGCTCCTCGGCTACCGTGTCCGCGATCGCCTGGGCGCGGGCCGGGAAGTTCGTGGCGAGCGCGTTGCCGTAGATCGTGGCGACCGCCGCGACGAACTCCGCCGGTGTGTCCACGGACGGGTCGAGCGCGGGGGTGAGCGGCGACCCGAGGTAGAGGTTCTGGGTCATCACGACGAGGTGCTTGGCCCCGTGGTGGTGCCCGTGCGACCGGGCGGCCGAGGCGGGGGCGACGCTGAGGGCGAGGAGCGCCGATGCGAGGCCGGCGACGATGCGGAGGGCGACTGGTCTGCGGAGGGTCACCGTCGCTTCATACCGCCTGGGGCCACCGGACCGCCACTGTCTGCCACTGCGCGTACGGTAAAGAGTGGGACCGACCCTTGGGACGACCATGGACTCCACGCTCACTCTCGACGACCCCTGGACGGTGCCGACGACGGCCTGGCACCGTCTCGACGACGGCCGCGTCCAGTGCGACGTGTGCCCTCGCGCCTGCCGGCTGCACGAGGGCCAGCGTGGCCTGTGCTTCGTGCGGGCCCGGGTCGCCGACCAGGTCGTGCTCACGTCGTACGGCCGGTCCAGCGGCTTCTGCGTCGACCCGGTGGAGAAGAAGCCGCTCAACCACTTCCTGCCGGGGTCGGCGGTGCTCTCGTTCGGCACGGCCGGCTGCAACCTGGCCTGCAAGTTCTGCCAGAACTGGGACATCTCCAAGTCCCGCGAGATCGACACCCTCGCCGACGCGGCCTCACCGGAGCGGATCGCGCGGACCGCGGAGGCGCTCGGCTGCCGCAGCGTCGCCTTCACCTACAACGACCCGGTGATCTTCGCCGAGTACGCCGTCGACGTGGCCGACGCCTGCCACGAGCGGGGCGTGAAGGCGGTCGCCGTGACGGCGGGGTACATGTGCGACGCCGCGCGCCGAGCCTTCTACGCACACATGGACGCCGCGAACGTCGACCTCAAGGCCTTCACCGAGGACTTCTACCACCGCGTATGCGCGGCCAGCCTCGGCCCCGTGCTCGACACCCTGCGCTACCTGCGGCAGGAGACCCGGGTGTGGTTCGAGATCACCACCCTGCTCATCCCCGGCCGCAACGACTCTGACTCCGAGATCGACGCTGAGACCCGCTGGGTCGCCGAGGAGCTCGGCCCGGACACGCCGCTGCACTTCACCGCCTTCCACCCCGACTACAAGATGCGCGACGTCCCCGCGACACCGGCGGCGACGCTGCGCCGCGCGCGCCGGATCGCCGTCGCCAACGGCCTCAGGTTCGTCTACACCGGCAACGTCCACGACGCCGAGGGCGGCACGACGTACTGCCCAGGCTGCGGCGACGCGGTCGTGGTGCGGGACTGGTACGACATCCGCGCGTACTCACTCGACCAGCACGGTCACTGCCGGTCCTGCGGCGAGCGCGTGGCCGGCGTCTACGACGGCCGCGCCGGCACGTGGGGGCCGCGGCGGCTGCCGGTCCGCATGGCCGACGCGACCCCGTGAGCGAGCGGAGCGAGCGGAGCGATCCATGACCCTGCGAGGACGACCACGGGCTTCCGCACCGCGGCGCTGGCGACCACGAGCCGGTCGGCGCTGGAGCGGCCGGCTGAGCCACCGTCAGCGCTCGACCCGCTGCCGGACCGCAGTGGCGGCGCCGGCGTGACCGCCGCCCGGCCGGCCGCGGTGGCGGGGTCGTTCTACCCTGGCGACGCCGACGAGCTGGCGGCGGTGGTGGACGCGCTGCTCGATCGGGCCCCCGCTTCGGCCGACGACCCGTTGGCCCCGCCGCCGAGCCTGCGAGGCGTGTCGAAACCGAGGCGGGTCGTGGCAGGGGCCGAGCCCGCCGAACCGGTAGCGCTGGTGGTGCCGCATGCCGGCCTGGCCTGCTCGGGACCGGTCGCCGCGTCGGCGTACCGGCTGCTGCGCGGGCTCCGCGACCGGGTCCGCACCGTCGTCGCCTTCGGGCCGGCGCACTTCCGCGACGTCGGCGGCCTGGCCGTGCCCGCCTGTGCGGCGTGGTCGACGCCGCTCGGCGACGTCCAGGTCGATGCGCACCTCCGCGCGCTCCTGGTCGGCGCGGGGCTGGCCCGGGCCGACGACGATGCGCACGCCGGCGAGCACTCCGTCGAGGTGCAGGTGCCGTTCCTGCAGCGCGTGCTGGCCGGCCGCTGGTCGTTCCTGCCGGTGGTGGTCCGCTCCGCCACTGCCGAGGCGGTGGCCGACTGCATGGACGCGGTGGCCGGCGACGGCGTCATGGTCCTGGTCAGCACCGACCTCTCGCACTACCACGACCGCGCGAGCGCCGACGCGCTCGACCGGCGCACCGCCGAGGCGATCGTGCGCCGGGACATCTCCGCTGTGCGCGACTCCGATGCCTGCGGCGCGGAGGTGGTGAGAGGCCTCATCGTCTGGACGCGCCGGCACGGCCTCCAGATCGAGCCGCTGGACCTGGGGACGTCCGCCGACACGTGCAGCGGACCCTCCCGAGTGGTGGGCTACGGTGCGTTCGCGGTGCATCGACGCTGAGGAGAGGGCATGCGGGTCGAGGGCAAGGTCTGGGTCGTCACCGGTGCAGGAAGCGGTATGGGCCGCGAGCTGGTGCTGCTGATGCGTCGCCGAGGTGCGCGGGTGGCTGGGGTCGATGTCGAGGCCGACGGGCTCGCGGAGACCGCGGCGCTCGCCGGAGCGGGCGACCGGCTGTCCACGCACGTCGTCGACATCACCGACCGAGCGGCCGTCGACGCGCTCCCCGCCGCGGTCGTCCGCGCGCACGGCGTCATCGACGGGCTGGTCAACAACGCCGGCATCATCCAGCCGTTCGTCCCGGTCGTCGACCTGGACTACGCGACGATCCAGCGGGTGCTCGAGGTGAACCTGATGGGCACCGTGCACATGGTCAAGGCGTTCCTGCCCCTGCTGCTCGAGCGGCCGGAGGCGCACGTGGCGAACGTCTCCAGCATGGGCGGCTTCTTCCCGTTCCCCGGGCAGACGGTGTACGGCGCGAGCAAGGCAGCGGTCAAGCTGCTCACCGAGGGCCTGTACGCCGAGCTGCTCGACACCGGCGTGCGGGTGACCGCGATCATGCCCGGGGCCGTCGCCACCGGCATCGCGGAGCACTCCGGCGTCGCCGCACCCGGGGCGGGCACGGGTGACACCGACGTCCGGGTCACGACGGCCGACAAGGCGGCCCGGATCATGGTGGACGGCATCGAGAAGGACCGCCTGCACGTCTACGTCGGACCCGACGCGCGGCTGATGAGCCTGGCGATCAGGGTCGCCCCGCGACCGGCGATCAGGTTCGTCAAGAGGCAGATGGCGAAGCGGATTCCGTCGCCGGGCGCGCCTGTGCTGTCCGACCCGGCCGAGAGTCCCCGCTGACGGGCACGTCGAGCGCGCCGGCCCAGCGCCAGAGTCGAGGTAGGCGGTGACCAGCTCGACGTACTCCCGGCAGGTCTGGCGCGCGGGCGTCAGCGGTGCTCCGGGTTCTCGAAGTCGAACCGGCACCCGGCGTCCCACTCGCTGCGCTGGTTGCCGTACGCCGGGATGCCGCCGGCGTCCTTGAGCATCCTCGCGCCGTGCATGAGGTTCCAGGTCATGAACGTCGTGTTGCGGTTGGTGAAGTCGTTCTGCGGCCCGCCGCTTCCGGGGTCGAGGTACGACGGGCCGGGGCCGGCCTCCCCGATCCAGCCCGCGTCGGCCTGCGGCGGGATGGTGTAGCCGATGTGCTGCAGGGAGTACAGGATGTTCATCGCGCAGTGCTTCACACCGTCCTCGTTGCCCGTGATGAGACAGCCGCCGACCCGGCCGTAGTAGGCGTACTGGCCCTTGTCGTTGAGCTCGGCCGACCCGGCGTACAGGCGCTCGATGACCTGCTTGGTGACGCTGGAGTTGTCCCCGAGCCAGATCGGCCCGGCGATCACCAGGATGTCGCTGGCCATGACCCGCCGGTAGATCTCCGGCCACTCGTCGCTCGCCCAGCCGTGCTCGGTCATGTCCAGGTAGACGCCGGTCGCGATGTCGTGGTCGACCGCCCGGAGCACCTCCACCTCGACGCCGTGCTTGTCCATGATGCCGGCGCTCACGTCCACGAGACCCTGCGTGTGGCTCAACCCGGGCGACCGCTTGAGCGTGCAGTTGATGTACATGGCGCGCAGGCCGGTGAAGTCGTGGTCGTCGCTCATTGGCTGTTCCCTTTCGCTCTGGCTGACGACACGTCAGTGCCGGATCGGTCGACGAGCGTTACACGCGGGGTCTGTGCGAGTCTCTGACACGGTGCGCATCCGCCGTGACCGTCGGCACGCGAGCCGGCGCCGATCGGGAAGGGGGGCAGCATGACCGACGCGCCGCTGTCCGGTCTCCGCGTCGTGGAGCTGGCCGGCATCGGGCCGGGACCGCACGCGTGCATGGTGCTGGCCGACCTGGGTGCGGACGTCGTCCGGGTCGAGCGGCCGGTGACCGTTCCGCTCTTCCCCGGAGCCGGGGACGGTCTCGACGCGACGCTGCGTGGGCGCCGCGTCGTGCGCGCGGACCTGAAGGACGACGACGACGTGGCGAGACTCCTCGACCTGGTTTCCCGGGCCGACGTCCTGGTCGAGGGGTTCCGGCCGGGCGTCACCGAACGGCTCGGGCTGGGGCCGGAGACCTGCCTCGCCCGCAACCCGCGGCTGGTGTACGCCCGCGTGACCGGGTGGGGCCAGGAGGGCCCGCTGGCGCACACCGCGGGCCACGACGTCAACTACATCGCCCTGACGGGCGTGCTGGACAACATCGGCCGGGCCGACGAGCGGCCGGTGCTGCCGTTGAACCTCGTCGGCGACTTTGGAGGCGGCTCGATGTTCCTCGTTGCCGGCGTCCTGGCCGCGCTCTGGGAGCGGGAGCGCTCGGGAGCCGGCCAGGTCGTCGACGCCGCCATCGTCGACGGCACGAGCGTCCTCGCCCAGATGATGTGGTCCTTCCGGGGCGGCCAGATCTGGTGGACCGGCCGGGGCGCCAACGTCCTCGACGGCTCGGCGCCCTTCTACGACACCTACACCTGCGCCGACGGCCGGTACGTCGCCGTGGGGGCTCTGGAGCCGCAGTTCTTCGCCTCGATGCTGCAATGCCTCGGGCTCGACGCGGCGAGCCTGCCGGGCCAGTGGGACCGGGCGCGTTGGACCGAGCTGCGTGCCGCTCTGGAGGCCGCCTTCCTCACCCGCACCCGGGACGAGTGGGCGGAGACCTTCGCCGGCCTCGACGCCTGTGTGACGCCGGTGCTCACCTACGACGAGGCGCTCACCCATCCGCACCTCGTGGCTCGCGGCACGTTCACCCGGGTGGGCGGCGTCGACCAGCCGAGCCCCGCGCCCCGGTTCTCCAGGTCGGCGCCGCCGACGCCCGCGCCGGCCTCGGACGTCCAGGAGCTGGCAGAGGTGCTGCGGGGATGGGCCGACCGCTAACGGCGAGGACCACTGGCACCGGCTTGACCGGGTCCACGGTTCTCCTCAAGGCTGCTCGCATGACCGGTCCCGCGCGGTCAGTTGGGGGCACCATGACACGTCTCACGCTCGGCCGGACCGACCAGCTCCGGATCCAGGTCGGCTTCTGCGCGCACCCGGGCGAGGCGGCGTACGAGCACTTCCTGCTGGACCTCCCCGTCGCCGCGGACGGCGCGTCGTGCCCGACCGACGACGACGTCCTGTCGGCGCTCGAGCCCGTGCTCCTCGCGGGGACGACGGCGCCGCGACCCTACTCACTGCACCAGCACCGATGGCACACGAGCTGGGGCCCGGCCGCCGGTGTGGTGGACTTCGGCCTCCTGGTCACCACTGGCAAGCGGTCGCGCACGGTGGCTGAGGCTGTGCGCGCCGCCACGACGAAGGCTTTCGCCGCGGTGACCGCCCTGGTCAGGCTGCAGCCGGTCGGGAGCGTCAGTCGCGACTCCGCCGTGCTGAGGGCGCGGCGCGCCGTCGCGTCCACCTTCGGGCTGGAGGCCGACTCGCTCTCGCTGAGCGCCGAGCAGCACCACACCCAGGCCGGGTCATGGCACCTGGAGCTTCGCGCGCCGGACGGCGAGCAGTACGAGGCGGTCGTCGGGTTCCTGGACGGGTACGCCGGGTCGGTGCACGTGCGCCACCGGCGCCCCGTCGAGGTGTCGGACTCCGTCGGCACCAGCTGAACCCCCGCCGAGCCGTCGTTTGTGCACCGCGAGAGGGCGCCGAGCCGTCGTTTGCGCACCGCGCATGTTCCGATCCATGGCGGGCGGGCTCGCCTGGGCGGAGACGTTGGGTGCCGCTGCGGGTCACGACCTAAGGTTCTGCCGTGTCCTCACGCTCGCCCACCCCGAGCGCGACCGAGCTGTCCCCGGACCAGCTGCGACGGCGCGTCGGGGAGCTCGAGGCGGAGAACACCCGGCTCCGGAGGCTGCTGCAGCTCACCCGCGTCGAGGCGACCCCGGCGCGCTCGGCCCAGTCGGCCATGTTCGACCGGCCGCCGGGCCAGGTCGACGACCGGTCCGACCCTCGGACCAAGGTGGCGTTCTTCCGTGCCCTGTTCGGCTCGCGGACCGATGTGTACGCCGTTCGGTGGGAGAACCTGCCTCTGGGCCGGTCCGGGTGGAAGCCCGCCGTCCGAGGTGAGCTGCGCAAGGGGCAGCGCCCCTCGGAGCGCAGGC
>JBIOYO010000200.1:0-7357 GCA_044870175.1 Nocardioidaceae bacterium
GGTGAACTCCGCGTCGGTGCGCAGGTAGGTCTTGTTGTAGGTGTCGTAGACGTAGCCGCTCCACTTGACCGTCTCGTAGACGACGGAGGGCTGCACCAGCGGCGCGACCCGCTGCGGGGAGTCCTCGACCGGCTCGTCGGTCGCGGCTGTCGCGGTGGCCGCGGTGAGGGCGACCAGACCGCCGGCGAGGGCCAGCGCGGTGGCGGCGGCACGTGCGCGGCGGCGGAAGGGGGATCGGGTGGTGTTCATGGTGGTGACCTCGGGTGTAGTGGTGTGTGTTCCTCGGTGACGCACACCCTTCCGGGCACCACTTGACGCCGACTCGGAGTCGGCTTGGAGCGGGCTCCCTGTGCGCTCCAAGCGGCCGGCGGGAGCGGCTCAGCTGGGCCCGGCTCAGGTCTAACAGGGCTGGGACCCGGCCACTGTCCCAACCCGGGCTGAGCCTCCGCTCAGCCCGGGCCCAACCGGACGGTCAGGAACTCAAGGACCCGGTCGACCGCCTTCTGCTGGCGGTGCTCGGTCAGCGTGCTGTGACCGGAGCCCTCCAGCTCCAACGCGACGAACCGGTCACCGAGGAGCGCGCGAAGCGTGTCGAAGCGGGTCCCCGTCGCCCGGTCACCCTGGTAGCGGAGGCCGAGCAGGCTGCATCCCTCGGCGGCGCGGCGAGTGACTGCGGCGAGGTCGTCGGGGCTGAGGCCGAGGTCCGCGGCGCGCCGGCGGCCGACGGCCATCGGCAGGCTGGGCTGGGCGGCGACGGGCGCCGCCACGGCGTCGTCGACCATCATCGCCAGGGCGAACCCGCCGGTGAAGCACATGCCCACCGCGCCGACGCCGGGGCCGCCGAGCTCGGCGTGCAGGGAGCGGGCGAGCGACCGGAGCCAGTGCGCGACCGGGCTGGTCCGGCCCGTGGCCAGCACGGTGAACTCGCGGCTCACGCAGAGGCGGGGGACCACCCTGGCGACCTCACGGAGCGACATCCCCGCCTCGGGCCGGCCGAACAGGTGCGGCAGCACGACGGTGAAGCCGGCGGCCACCACCTCCTCGGCGAAGTGCACCACGGCGGGGGTGATGCTCGGAACCTCGTGGATCACGACCACGCCGGGGCCCGCGCCCTTGCGGTAGGTGTCGTGCTCCATGCCGGCGGCCTGATGGCTGCCCCGCGTCCAGCTGTCCAGTGCGCCCATGGCGCTCAGTGTGCCGTGGGGTCGAGGCCCGCAGGAAACGGGGGCCGGGCGAACCCGCGGTCTCCGCGGCGCGCCGTACGCCGCGCGACCGGTCCTGCGCTGCATAGTGGCCCCGTGCCCGAGGCCCACCAGGTCCGCCGGCGCGGCCTCGTGCTCGCGCTGGCCGGAGGCACCCTGGCGCTGGCCGGGTGCGGCTCGCAGGAGGGTCCTCCCGAGGCGGCCGCGAAGGCGTTCTACGCCGCCGTGTCCGCGTCGGACTGGCCGGCGGCGTGCGCGCTCCTGGCGCCGGCGACCCGTGAGGCGCTGGAACGGTCCGCGGGCACCCCGTGCCCCGAGGCCCTGGCCGCCGAGGACCTCCCCGACGCCGGCGCTGTGCACACCGCGTCGCGGTTCGGCACGATGGCGCAGGCCCGGTTCGGCGCCGACACGGTGTTCCTCGGCCGGTTCGGCGGCCGCTGGAAGGTCGTGGCGGCCGGGTGCTCCCCGGTGCCCGGGCGTCCGTACGACTGCCGGCTGGAGGGCGGCTGAGATGAGGGTCGTCTTCGTGACCTACCTGGTGGTCATCTGGCTGGGCCTGGCCTACTTCGTCCTCGTCGCGCTCCGGCACGTGTAGGGGCTGGACGTGCGCCGGTTCGTCAAGGACAGCTCCCTCGGTCTCGGCTTCGGGCTGCTCTTCCTGCTCGCCCTCGTGGGCCAGGCCTACTCGGGGTGGCGGCAGTTCAACGCCGAGCAGGTCGCGGACAGCCTCGGCGTGGTCTCCCTCGGCTCCTACCTGACGTCGGCCAGCTTCGCCGTCGACGTGGCGGAGAACTGGCAGAGCGAGTACCTGCAGTTCCTGCTGTACATCCTCGGGACGGTGTGGCTGCTGCAGCGCGGGTCGCCGGAGTCCAAGGAGCCCGGCAGCCTCGGCCTGGAGAGCGACGAGAAGCAGCGGGTCGGCCCGTACGCCACCGACGACTCGCCGGTCTGGGCGCGGGCGGGCGGGATCCGGACGTCGGTGTTCTCGTGGTCGCTGTCGCTGGTGATGGGCGCGATCTTCCTCGGGTCGTGGCTGGCGCAGTCGGTCTCCGGCTGGGCGGCGTACGACGAGGTCCGGCTGGAGTCGCTGCAGGACCCGGTCTCGTGGCCGGCGTACCTGACGATGGCGGAGTTCTGGGCCCGCAGCCTCCAGAACTGGCAGTCGGAGTTCCTTGCGGTCGGCTCGATGGCCGTGCTCAGCATCTACCTGCGCCAGCGCGGGTCACCGGAGAGCAAGCCTGTCGGCGCTCCACACTCGGCAACGGGCGTCGAGGGCTGACCGTGCATCGCGGCCAGGGTCAGTGCCGCGCCACGACCTCGGCGCCCACGTAGTTCCAGCGGTGGTCGGTCGGGGCCGTGTCGGTGATGGTCACCAGCCGGTGCACCGTGGTCGGCCGGTTGAGCGACTGCACCCAGTAGGTGTCGCCGGCGTCCTCGTCGAGCCACTGCCGCCACAGCCGCTGTCCGGTGACCGGGACCCGCGTCGTGGCGCCGTCCCAGTCGTTGCCGGCGGCGAAGACCCAGGAGCCCTCCTTGACCGCAGGGACGTAGAAGTCGGGCGCGCCCGTGGAGCCCCCGGCCGCCGCGGCGACGCCGACCCGGGCGGCGTCGCGGAAGGCGACCACGCTCAGCATGCCGTCCATCTGGTCGACCTGCGGGACGGCGCGGACGGTGCGGTCGGTGAGCCGGCGCGAGGCCCGGGCCGACCAGATCTCCGAGACGCCGGCCTGGCTGTTGCTGCGCTTCTGGAGGTGCCAGGTGAGCCCGGCGCCTGAGACGGTCGCGGACTGCCCGCCGGCCTGCTCGGGCCCGTCGTAGGACACGAACGCCAGGAGCAACCTGTCCCGCCCGCTGGTCGACAGGCCGGTCGCGTCCAGCGTGCCGGTGCCCCGCGCGACGACCGAGCCGTCCACCCGGATCCGCCTCGGCGGTGGCACGTAGCGCACCCGGACCCGCAGCCGCCGGACCGTGTCGTTGCCGCGGCGGTCGGTCGCGCGCGCCGCCAGTGTGTGGAGACCCGGCCGCACTAGCCGGCTGTTCCAGACCACCGTGTACGGCGGGTGCCTGCGCGCCCGGCCCAGCCGCTGCCCGTCGACTGCGAACCGGACCTCGGCCACGCCGCTGGTGTCCGCCGCGCTCACCGCGACCGCCACCCGGCCGCCGACCGTGCTGCCGGCGGCCGGGTCGGTGAAGCGCACCCGCGGCCCGGTGTGGTCGGGTCCGTGGGCGTTGTCGACGGTCACGGCCACCACGGGCGATGTGCAGATCCGCCCGCCGCGGGTGGTCACCTGCGCGGCGAGCCAGTGCGCTCCGTCGACGACGCGGTCGGACCGCCAGCGCACGGCGTACGGCGCCCGCCCGGTCGTGCTGCCGACGCTGCGTCCGTCGACCAGGTAGCGGACGCGGGCCGGCGAGGCCACCGACGTGCCGGCGGTCAGAGGGACGACGCCCCGCCGGGTGCTGCCCTCGCGCGGCGAGCGGAGCGTCGCGGAGCAGGGCGTGGTGTCCGGCTCCCGGGTCACCCCGGCCACGACGGAGGTGCCCCTGATTGTCACCTTGACGTCCATCTCGTTGTTGGACTCGTCGCTCTCCACGAAGTCGTTGTGCGGGTCGGAGATCGCGCGGAACCAGTAGGTGCCGTTGGGGACGCCGGTCAGGGGCACGGACTGGCCGGGGTCACGGTAGTCGTACTCGTCCGCGCCGCCGACGGAGATCCCGCGCAGCGAGGCCGGGTCGGCGCAGTTCCCCCACAGGTCGTGGCCGGCGCCGGAGTGCTCGAGGTCCAGGTCGTAGATGTAGGAGTCCGCGATGCAGAAGCCGACCTTCGGCGACATCGTGACCGGTGCGCCGAAGCCCCCGTCCGGTGCCACCTTGAACAGGCCGAAGGACGCCAGCGGGAAGTGGAAGTGGCCGTGCTCGGCGTGGTAGGCGAACGCGTCCGCGACGCGCCTGCGGCGAACCACCGACCACGCGCCGTCGTCGTGCGTCACGACCTCCTGGCGACCCAGGTAGGACCCTGCGCTGGCACGGTAGAACGGCCTGATCTGCAGCGGTCCCTGACCGCTGTTGAAGATCAGGTGCGTGTAACGGAACTCCCGCCCGTCCTTGCCGTCGACGATCGAGAACGAGTCGGTCGGGATGATCGTCTGGAGGTCCGGCAGGTGCGGGGTCCCGGCGGGTGCGGCGGACGCCGGCGGCGCCTGCGGTGCCGCCACCCCGAGGACGGCGAGGCCGAGTGCGGCGGCGGTCAAGGCGCAGACGCGGGCGCGGGCAGTGGTCATGACATCTCCCGAGAGGTCGACGGTGCCCGAGCCGGTGAGACGGACCTGTCCCGAGCCGGGCCGCGTTCGGTTCGCACCTCGACTATGCCGGTTGTGGCGGGTTCGTGTGGTGGAAACCGAAGATGTGGGGCAGCGCGTGGCGAGTCCGGTGGTGTGTACGGTCGGGTCATGGCGGGCCTCGTGGGACAGATCGACCGGCTCGCGCGGGACGAGGGCTTCGCCGGGGTCGTCCGTGTCGACCGTGGCCCGGAGGTGCTCGTCGAGAAGGCATACGGGTTGGCGCACCGTGGCGAGGCCCTGGCCACGACGGTCGGCACGCGGTTCGGGATCGCGAGCGTCACGAAGGGGCTGACCGCCCTGACGGTCATGTCCCTGGTGGAGGACGGCACGCTCGCCCTGTCGACGACGGCGCGCTCCGTGCTCGGCGACGACCTGCCACTGGTGAGCCCCGAGGTGACGGTGACGCACCTGCTCGAGCACCGCTCGGGGATCGGCGACTACGTGGACGAGGACGCCGGGTGGACGCCGGCGGACTACGTCCTCGACGTCCCGGTCCACCGGCTGGCGACCACGGAGGACTACCTCGCCGTACTCGACGGCTTCCCGGCGAAGTTCGCACCCGGCCAGCGGTTCTCCTACTGCAACAGCGGTTACGTCATCCTCGCCCTGGTCGCCGAGCGGGCCGCCGGCGCGCCGTTCCACGACCTGGTGCGACAGCGGGTGTGCGAGCCCGCGGGCATGACCCGCACGGCCTTCCTCCGGTCCGACGAGCTGCCCGGCGGGGTCGCCCGGGGCTACGTGACGGTCGAGGGCGTCGACCGCACCAACGTGTTCCACCTCCCGGTCCGCGGCAGCGGGGACGGCGGCGCCTACAGCACGGCGGCCGACATCCGGTCGTTGTGGACCGCCTTGTTCTCCGGGCGCATCGTCTCGCTCCCGGCGCTGGCCGAGATGACCCGAGCGCGCAGCGAGACCGACAACTGCGGCTTGGCGTACGGCCGTGGCTTCTGGCTGCACCCGGCGGGCGAGATCGTGCTCCTCGAGGGGCTTGACGCCGGGGTGTCGGCCCGCAGCGTCCACGACCCGCTGCTGGACCTCACGCACACCGTCATCTCCACCAGCTCCGGTGGGGCGTGGCCCATGACCGGGCTCGTCGACTGCCTGGTCTCGCGCCATCCGCTGCCGTAGCACCGCGTTTCCTTGTGGGCCTCGGAGGGGTACCAGGAGGACAACGGGTCCAATGTCCGCGAGTCTCCGCCACCGCCCCCATCGGCGGTCCACGAGGCCGGTTCGACGCTGGCAGCGTTCCTGACACTCGGGAGGAAGGACGACCATGGTTGGACACGCCGGCCCAACGGGCACCGAAGAGTCGATCTACGACGACGACGCGACCGGGAAGGGCGTCGTCCGCATCGCCTCCGTCGCAGCTCTCGGCGGCTTCCTGTTCGGCTACGACAGCGCGGTCATCAACGGCGCCGTGTCGGCGGTCGAGAAGGAGTTCAACGCCGACTCGGCGTCGCTCGGCTTCGCCGTCGCGTCCGCGCTGCTCGGCGCGGCAGTCGGGGCACTCCTGGCGGGGCGGATCGCGGACCATCTGGGTCGCCTCGCCGTGATGCGCGGCGCGGCGGTGCTCTTCCTGGTCAGTGCCGTGGGCAGCGGCCTGGCACCCGAGCTGTGGTTCCTCGTCGTGTTCCGGGTGGTCGGCGGCCTGGGAGTGGGCATGGCGTCGGTCATCGCACCGGCGTACATCGCCGAGATCTCCCCGGCCAGGATCCGGGGGCGGCTGGCGTCCCTCCAGCAGCTGGCCATCGTGACCGGCATCTTCATCTCACTGCTGGTCGACTTCCTGATCGCCAAGGCCGCCGGAGGGTCGAGCGAGCCGTTCTGGCTGGGGCTCGACGCCTGGCAGTGGATGTTCCTGGCCATGGCGGTCCCCGCCGTCGTGTACGGCGCTCTCTCGCTGACCATCCCGGAGTCACCGCGGTTCCTGATCTCCAAGCACAAGATCGCCTCCGCGCGGGCGATCCTCGCAGCGCTGCTCGGCGAGAAGAACATCGACCTGAAGATCCAGCGGATCCAGCAGACCATGGAGCGCGAGACCGACCCGTCGTGGCACGACCTCAAGGGTCCCAACGGCAAGATCGCGGGGATCGTCTGGGCGGGGCTGCTGCTGTCGATCTTCCAGCAGTTCGTGGGGATCAACGTGATCTTCTACTACTCCAACATCCTCTGGGAGGCGGTGGGCTTCGACGAGGAACAAGCCTTCGTGATCACCGTGATCAGCGCCACGATCAACATCCTCACGACCTTCATCGCGATCGGCACGGTGGACCGGTTCGGGCGCAAGCCGCTGCTGCTGGTCGGGTCCGTCGGGATGACGGTGACCCTTGCCACCATGGCGTTCGTGTTCGGCACGGCGGCGACCGTGGACGGCAAGCCGGTGCTCGAAGGCGCCCAAGGGCCGATCGCCCTGGTCGCGGCCAACCTCTTCGTGATCGCGTTCGGGATGTCGTGGGGGCCGGTCACCTGGGTCCTGCTCGGTGAGATGTTCCCCAACCGCATGCGCGCCACGGCTCTGGCCCTGGCCGCCGGTGGCCAGTGGGTGGCGAACTGGGTCATCACGGTCACGTTCCCGGGCCTGAAGGACGTCTCGCTCGCCCTGGCGTACGGCCTGTACGCGTTCTTCGCGCTGCTGTCGTTCTTCTTCGTCGCCCGGCTCATCCCGGAGACCAAGGGCAGGCAGCTGGAGGACATGGGGTCCGAGGCGCTCCACCACGAACACCCGGCGAAGGCCGGCCGGGTGTGAGTGGGGCCCATCGCCTCTGCTGACAAGGCGGCGTGCGCGCGAGGCTGGACGTGGGCACTCCGGAGGTG
>JBIOYO010000201.1:0-2623 GCA_044870175.1 Nocardioidaceae bacterium
AGAAGGCGTTGGTGCTCCACCGGGCGGTGTCGCCGTCGTTCCACGAGGCGAGGATCACCACCGGGCTCAGCACCGCGGTGAGCAGCACCAGGGTCAGGCCGATGCCGTCGACGCCGACCGCGTAGTACGCGCCGAAGGCGGAGATCCACTCGTGCACCTCGGTGAGCTGGTAGCGCTCGCCGTCGGGGTCGAACTGGAACGCCGTCGCTGCGGCGAGGACGAGGGTCGCCAGCGACACCGCCAGCGCCACCTGCTTGGGCAGCGCGGTGCCGCGTCGCGGAAGCAGTGCGACCACGACGGCGCCGACCAGCGGCACCCCGATCAAGACGGTCAGGTACGGGAAGTTCATGACAGGCTCACCGCCAGCAGCGCCGCGACGACGACCAGTGCGCCGAGCAGGATGGACAGCGCGTAGGACCGCACGTAGCCGGTCTGCAGCCGCCGGAACGCCGCCGACATGCCGATCCCTGCCGCGCCGGTGCCGTCCACCGCGCCGTCGACCACGCCGTCGTCGAAGGTGACCATCGACTCGACCAAGGCGTCACCGGGCCGCATGAACAGCGCCTCGTTGATCGCGTCGCCATACAGGTCGGCGCGGGCCGCCCTGGTGACCACGCTGACCCGCTGTGGGGCCTCCCGCGGCACGCTCCTCCTGCCGAACAGCATCCAGGCGACCGCGACCCCGACGGCCACGACGGCGACCACGATGACGGTGTACGCCCAGGCGGGCAGCGCCAGCTCCTCGTGCTCGGGTTGCCCGACGACGGGCGCGAGCCAGTCGACGATCCAGCCGCCGAGGATCAGCAGCCCGCCGAAGGCCGAGAGCACGGCCAGCACCATGAGCGGGACGGTCATGACGCTGGGCGACTCGTGCGGCTTCACCCCGGGCTCCCAGCGCTTCTCGCCGAGGAAGGTCATCAGCATCACCCGGGTCATGTAGAACGCGGTGATGCCGGCTCCGAGCAGCGCGGCGAGCCCGGCGACCAGGTTGAAGCCGAACGCGGTCTCGATGATCCGGTCCTTGGACCAGAACCCGGAGAAGCCCGGGAAGCCGATGATGGCGAGGTACCCCATGGCGAAGGTCACGAAGGTCACCGGGACCATCCGGGCCAGGCCGCCGTAGTGGCGCATGTCCACGTCGTCGTCCATGGCGTGCATCACCGACCCGGCACCGAGGAACATGTTGGCCTTGAAGAAGCCGTGGGTGAGCAGGTGGAAGATCGCCAGCGCGTATCCGGCCACGCCCAGCCCGGAGGCGAGCATCATGTAGCCGATCTGGCTCATCGTGGACCCGGCCAGGGCCTTCTTGATGTCGTCCTTGGCGCACCCGATGACCGCGCCCCAGAGCAGCGTCACGGCGCCGACGAGGACCACCGCGGTCCGGGCCGCCTCGGTGTGGTCGTAGATGAAGTTCGAGCGGACGACGAGGTAGACCCCCGCGGTCACCATGGTCGCGGCGTGGATCAGCGCCGACACGGGCGTGGGGCCCTCCATCGCGTCCAGCAGCCAGGACTGCAGCGGCACCTGTGCGGACTTGCCGCAGGCGGCGAGCAGGAACAGCAGGCCGAGCACGGTCAGCGTGGTCTGCGACGCCTCGCCGGCCACCGCGGAGATGCCGGCGAAGGACACCGTGCCGAACGTCGCGATCAGCAGCATCGTGCCCAGCGCCATGCCGATGTCGCCGACCCGGTTGACCACGAAGGCCTTCTTGGCGGCGACGGCGGCGGAGTTCTTGTGCTGCCAGAACCCGATGAGCAGGTACGACGCCAGGCCGACGCCCTCCCAGCCGAGGAACACCCCGAGGTAGTTGTCGGACAGGACCAGCACCAGCATCGCCGCGACGAACAGGTTGAGGTAGCCGAAGAACCTCGCCCGCCGCTCGTCGTGCGCCATGTAGCCGATCGAGTAGACGTGGATCAGTCCTCCGACGCCGGTGATCAGCAGCACGAAGAGCGCCGAGAGCGGGTCGAGCAGCAGGCCCATGTCGACCTTGAGCCAGCCGGCCTCGAACCAGGTGTAGAGGTGCTGGCCGACCTGCCGGTCCGCCTCGTCGCGGCCGAGGAGGGCGAAGAACGCGAGCAGTCCCACCACGAACGAGCCGATCACGGTGGCGCAGCCGAGGTAGTGCGCGAAGCCGGAGGTGCGGCGGTTGCCGAGCACCAGGATCACCAGCGCGCCCGCGGCGGGCAGCGCCACGATCAGCCACAGCAGCGACAGCACACCGGTGCCGTCGGACGGGTCGACGACCGGCACCGCCTCTGCCGTCGTCATCGTGTGAAGGACATCGGGGAGAAGCGCAGTGGGTGGGTGGGTCAGGAGCACTGAGGTCATTGACTAGCCCATCTCTAGTACTTCAGCAGGCTGGCGTCGTCGACCGAGGCCGAGCGTCGGGTGCGGAAGATCGTCATGATGATGGCCAGTCCGATCACGACCTCGGCCGCGGCCACGACCATCACGAAGAAGGCTGCCACCTGGCCGTCCAGCGTGCCGTTCACGCGCGCGAACGTGACCAGGGTCAGGTTCGACGCGTTGAGCATCAGCTCCACGCACATGAACACCACGATCGCGTTGCGGCGGGTGAGCACCCCGACGCAGCCGATGGTGAACAGGATCACCGACAGCA
>JBIOYO010000202.1:0-2251 GCA_044870175.1 Nocardioidaceae bacterium
GGCGACCCCGCGGCGTACGACGCCTCCGCCATCCAGGTGCTGGAGGGGCTGGAGGCGGTCCGCAAGCGCCCGGGGATGTACATCGGCTCCACCGGCGAGCGCGGCCTGCACCACCTGGTGACGGAGGTCGTGGACAACTCCGTCGACGAGGCGCTGGCCGGCTACTGCGACCGGATCGTGCTCACGCTGCGCGAGGACGGTGGCGTCGAGGTGGTCGACAACGGCCGCGGCATCCCGGTCGACATCCACCCCGTCGAGCAGATCCCCGCGGTCACCCTGGTCCTGACCGTGCTGCACGCCGGCGGCAAGTTCGGCGGCGCCGGCTACAAGGTGTCCGGCGGCCTGCACGGCGTCGGCGTCTCCGTGGTCAACGCGCTCAGCCGGCGGCTCGAGGTGGAGGTGAAGCGCGACGGCCACCGGTGGACCCAGGCCTTCGAGTACGGCGTGCCGACCGGTGAGCTGGTCCGCCACGAGTCGACCGACGACACCGGGACGACGACGAGGTTCTGGGCCAGCGAGGACATCTTCGAGACCACGGCGTACAACTTCGAGACCATCGCCAACCGGATGCGGGAGATGGCCTTCCTCAACAAGGGCCTGGAGATCGTCGTTCGTGACAGGCGCCCGCACGCCGAGGAGATCATCGCCGCGGTGGACGACCCCGCCATCGAGCAGGCCGTCGACAGCGACTCCGCCAGGGGCACCGAGAAGTCCGACGCCGTGCATGCAGGCGAGGGCGGGGCGATGGAGCGGTCGTTCCGCTACGACCGGGGGCTGGTCGACTACGTGGAGCACCTCAACCGCCGCCGCGACCCGGCGCACCCGAGCATCATCAGCTTCGAGGCCAGCCAGGACGCGAACGGCGGGCGCCCCGGTGCCGGGCTCAGCCTGGAGCTGGCGATGCAGTGGAACACCAGCTTCGTGGAGTCGGTGCACACCTTCGCCAACACGATCAACACCCACGAGGGCGGCACCCACGAGGAGGGGTTCCGGGCCGCGCTGACCACGCTGGTCAACAGCGCCGGGGAGGACTGGGGGCTGATCAAGAAGCGCGAGGACCGGGTGTCCGGCGACGACATCCGCGAGGGCCTCACCGCGATCCTCTCCCTGAAGCTGGCCGAGCCGCAGTTCGAGGGCCAGACCAAGACCAAGCTCGGGAACACCGAGGTGAAGGGCTTCGTGCAGCGCGCCGTCAACGACCACCTCGGCGCCTGGCTGGAGCAGAACCCCGCCGAGGGCAAGGACATCGTCCGCAAGTCCATGGCCGCCGCCCAGGCGCGGATCGCCGCGCGCAAGGCCCGCGACCTGGCCCGTTCCCGCAAGGGCCTGCTCGGCGGCGGCGGCCTGCCCGGCAAGCTCGCCGACTGCCAGTCCACCATCCCCGAGGAGTGCGAGATCTTCATCGTCGAGGGCGACTCGGCGGGCGGGTCGGCCAAGGGCGGCCGTGACCCGCGGATCCAGGCGATCCTGCCGATCCGCGGCAAGATCCTCAACGTGGAGAAGGCCCGCATCGACCGGGTGCTGAAGAACACCGAGGTCCAGGCGATCATCACCGCGCTGGGCACGGGGATCCACGACGAGTTCGACCTGTCGAAGCTCCGGTACCACAAGGTCGTCCTGATGGCCGACGCCGACGTCGACGGCCAGCACATCCGCACCCTCCTGCTCACCCTGTTGTTCCGGTTCATGCGCCCGCTCATCGAGCACGGCCACGTCTTCCTGGCGCAGCCGCCGCTCTACAAGATCAAGTGGGGCGGCCGGGGCGCCGAGCCGGAGTACGCCTACAACGACCGCGAGCTGCAGGGGCTGGTCGAGGCCGGTCGCCAGGCGGGCAAGAAGCTGCCCAAGGAAGAGGGCGTGCAGCGCTACAAGGGCCTCGGCGAGATGAACGCCAAGGAGCTGTGGGAGACCACGATGGATCCGGCCAACCGGGTCCTCCTGCAGGTCACGCTGGATGACGCCGCCACCGCCGATGAGCTGTTCTCGATCCTGATGGGCGAGGACGTCGAGTCGCGCCGCTCGTTCATCACCCGCAACGCCAAGGACGTTCGTTTTCTTGATGTGTGACTGTCTCGACGTCTGAGCAGACGTCAGCGGCGGCGCGAAAGGAACTCGCAGTGACCGACACCCTGGACCCTGCTTTGCCTGCCGGTAGCGGGGGCGACCGCACCGAGCCGGTCGACATCCAGCAGGAGATGCAGCGCTCCTACATCGACTACGCGATGAGCGTGATCGTCGGCCGGGCGCTGCC
>JBIOYO010000203.1:0-2481 GCA_044870175.1 Nocardioidaceae bacterium
TCGACGCCGACGGTCTCCTCGATGTCGCCGGCCTGGATCGAGACGGTCGCTGCCGACCGCCGGTTCTCCCGGGTGCGGTGGACGCGTTCGGTCGAGGTCGAGGTCACCACGTTGGACGACCTGGTCGCGACGTACGGCGAGCCGGCCTTCTGCAAGATCGACGTCGAGGGCTTCGAGGCCGAGGTGCTGGCCGGTCTGACCCGCCCGCTGCGGTCCCTCTCCTTCGAGTACCTCCCGCCCGCGCACGACCTCGCGCTGGCCGCCCTGCGCCGGGTGGAGAGCCTCGGGCACTACGAGTACAACTACTCCCCGGTGGAGACGATGCGGTTCGCCCGCGACGGGTGGCTCGACGCGGATGGTCTGCGCGACGTGCTCGACGAGGTGCGACCGCTGGGTCGGTCGGGCGACGTGTACGCCCGGCTGCTCTAGGGCGGGGTCGTCACCCGGCCGGCAGGTTCTGGCCGGGAGGGGCGGCCTCGAGCCAGGCCAGGAAGCCGGTGAGCGCCTCGGGGGACATGGCGACCTCGAGCACGCCCGACGCGGTGTGGCAGACCACGATCACATGCCCGCCGTACAGCGCCAGCGCCTCCGAACCGGCCGGGGGACGGCGGCGGGCGAACGACACGTCGGACCGGTCGAGCACCCGGGAGGGTCTCGGCGCGAGCGAGAAGATCCGGAACCACTCCAGCAGGTCCCCCGAGTAGCGGCCCAGCCCCAGCACCCAGCCCCGGCCGCTGCTCCGCGGCCGGACGTGGACGGAGAACTCGAAGGTCCCCCCGTTGCGGGAGAGCCACCGGCGGCGTACGACGAGGGCCACGCCGTAGAGCAGGACGAGGACGAGCAGGGCAGCGAACCCGTCGACAACCCACTGCCACCACGGCACGCCCCTGCTCCCTTCGTGTGAAGGGTCAGGATGCCTGCTCCACGGCCCGGATGCGAGCCCGGGCCCACGCCTCCTCCGCGGCCAGCACCGCCTCGTCGTCGTTCTCCCCGGCGTGGTGGGCCCGGTCGAGGTCGGCCCGGGCCCGCTCCAGGTCGATCTCGTGCGACATCTCGGCGTGCTCGGACAGGATGGAGATCCGGTTGTTCGCCACGGACAGGAAGCCCGCGTCGACCGCGGCGATCCAGGTCTCCCCGTCCGTGGTGACCACGTCGACCACGCCGTCGACCAGGAGGGAGAGCATCGGGGCGTGGTTGGCCAGGATGCCGACGTCCCCCTCGGTGGTGCGCGCGATCACCCGGCGGGCCTGGCCGGACCAGACCAGCCGGTCGGCCGCGACCAGCTCGACCTGCACGGCCCCGTCGTCGTCGGCCATGTCAGAGGCTCTTCTGGATGTCTGACCACTTGCGCTCGACGTCCTCCAGGCCACCGCACATGAAGAACGCCTGCTCCGCGACGTGGTCGTACTCGCCGTCGCTGATCTTGTTGAACGCCTCGACAGTGTCCTCGACCGACACGGTGGAGCCCTCGATGCCGGTGAACTGCTTGGCCACGTAGGTGTTCTGTGACAAGAACCGCTGGATGCGGCGGGCCCGGGAGACGATGATCTTGTCCTCCTCGGACAGCTCGTCGACGCCGAGAATCGCGATGATGTCCTGCAGCTCCTTGTTGCGCTGGAGGATCTGCTTGACCCGGATGGCCGCGTCGTAGTGCGCCTTCCCGATGTACTGCGGGTCGAGGATCCGCGACGTCGACGACAGCGGGTCCACCGCCGGGTAGATGCCGAGCGAGGCGATCTCGCGGGACAGCTCGGTGGTGGCGTCGAGGTGGGCGAACGTCGTCGCCGGCGCCGGGTCGGTGTAGTCGTCGGCCGGCACGTAGATCGCCTGCATCGAGGTGATCGAGTGGCCACGGGTCGAGGTGATCCGCTCCTGCAGCGTGCCCATCTCGTCGGCGAGGTTGGGCTGGTAGCCGACCGCGGAGGGCATCCGGCCGAGCAGCGTGGACACCTCCGACCCGGCCTGGGTGAACCGGAAGATGTTGTCGATGAACAGCAGCACGTCCTGCTTCTGGACGTCGCGGAAGTACTCCGCCATGGTCAGCGCGGACAGCGCCACCCGCAGCCGGGTCCCCGGCGGCTCGTCCATCTGGCCGAAGACCAGCGCGGTCTGCCCGATGACGCCGGCCTCGGTCATCTCCTGGATCAGGTCGTTGCCCTCGCGGGTGCGCTCGCCGACCCCGGCGAAGACAGACACGCCGCCGTGGTCCTTCGCGACCCGGGCGATCATCTCCTGGATCAGCACGGTCTTGCCGACGCCGGCGCCGCCGAACAGGCCGATCTTGCCGCCCTGGACGTACGGCGTGAGCAGGTCGATGACCTTGATGCCGGTCTGGAACATCTGGGTCTTCGACTCCAGCTGGTCGAAGGCCGGCGCCTTGCGGTGGATGCCCCACCGCTCGGAGACCTCCAGCTGCTCGCCCTCGGTCAGGTTCAGGCAGTCGCCGGTGGCGTTGAACACGTGGCCCAGCGTGACGTCGCC
>JBIOYO010000204.1:0-2198 GCA_044870175.1 Nocardioidaceae bacterium
CTGGAGCTGCGCGACGTCATCGTGATGTGCCCCGACATCGAGACCTTCGCGCCCTTGGTGGCCGCCTGCTTCGGCGGCCTCGACGAGGGCCCGCTGGAGGGGGCCGAGGACGTCCACCCCGGGCACCGGCTCCGCGTGCGGCTGGCGGACCGGTCGCTGCGGCAGACCAACCACGTGCTCGCCCTGGCAGCGCGGCTGCTGGAGCTCGCCGACGCCAGGGTCACCGCGTCGGAGGTGCTGGACCTGGCCGCGATGCCTCCGGTCCGCCGCCAGTTCGGGTTCGACGAGGAGGACCTCGAGCGGGTCGGTGACTGGGTCCGGCGCGCCGGCGTGCGATGGGGGCTCGACGCGGCGGCACGCGCGCCGTTCCGTCTCGACCGGGTCCGGCAGAACACCTGGGAGGCCGGCCTCGACCGGATCCTCGTGGGGGTCGCCATGGACGAAGGCGGCTCGCGCCCGCTCGGGCTGGCGCTGCCGCTCGACGACGTGGACAGCAGCGAGATCGACCTCGCCGGCCGGCTCGCCGAGCTGGTCGACCGGCTCGCCGCCACCGTGGCGCGCCTGCGCGAGGACCAGCCGCTGGAGGCCTGGGTGGCCGCCCTGGAGGCCGCCCTCGCCGACCTCGCCGGTGTGGCACCGCACGACGCCTGGCAGCTCACCCAGGCCAGGGCCGAGCTCGCCGCGGTCACCGCCTCCGCGGCGCAGACCGGCACACGTGCCGACAGGTCCTCGCCGCGGCTGTCACTGGCGGACGTCCGCGTGCTGCTGGCCGACCGCCTGGCCGGCCGCCCCACCCGCGCGAACTTCCGCACCGGCCACCTGACGGTGTGCTCGATGGTGCCCATGCGGTCGGTGCCGCACCGCGTCGTGGTGCTGCTGGGCCTGGACGACCAGGCGTTCCCCCGCAGCACACGCCTGGACGGCGACGACGTGCTGGCCCGCGACCCCTGGGTGGGCGAGCGCGACGCCCGCTCGGAGGACCGCCAGCTGTTCCTCGACGCGATCCTCGCCGCCCAGGAGCGGCTGGTCCTGCTGTACACCGGCCGCGACCCGCGCACCGGCGCCGCGCGTCCCCCCGCCGTGCCGCTCGGCGAGCTCGTCGACGTGCTGTCCCGCACGGCGTCGGGGCCGGTGCGCGACCAGGTGGTCACCCAGCACCCGCTGCAGCCCTTCGACCCCCGCAACTTCACCGCGCGCGAGAACGCCCGGCCAGCCGGCGGCCCCTCGCCCGGCGCGATCCTGGGCGCGCCGTTCAGCTTCGACCGCGCCGCTCTCGACGGGGGCCGCGCCCAGCTGCGCGACCGGGTGGCCCCGCGGCCGTTCCTCGCCGCACCGCTGCCCCCGCTTCCGCTCCCCGAGGTGGGCCTGGACGAGCTCACCCGCTTCTTCGACAACCCGGTGCGGGAGCTGCTCCGGCAGCGCCTGGAGCTGCGGCTGCTGTTCGAGGACGAGGAGGCGCCCGACGCCCTCCCCGTTCGGCTGGACAGCCTCGAGCAGTGGGCGGTCGGTGAGCGCATGCTCCGGGCGTGTCTCGCCGGGGCCGACATCGACAGTGCCGCCCGCGCCGAACGGCTGCGCGGCGCCATCCCGCCCGGCGTCCTCGGCGACGCGGCGCTGGACCCGGTCGCCGCTGACGTCAGGGCGCTGGTCAGGGCCACCGCCCCCTTCCGCGGCGCAGAGCCAGAGCAGCACGACGTGACCGTCGACCTCGGCGACGGGAGGGTCGTGACCGGGACCGTCGCGGAGGTCTACGACGACACCGTCCTGCGCGTGGAGTACTCCAAGCTGTCGGCCAAGCACCGCCTGCGCGCCTGGATCGCCTACCTGGCGCTGACCGCGGGCCGGCCCGGCGGTGCCGGCAGTGCCGGAGGCGCCTGGAGCGCGGTCACGGTCGGCCGCGCCCGAGTCGGGCCGCGCACGTCGCGGATCTGCGGCCTGGACGCCGACGCCGCCCGCGCCGAGCTGCGCTCACTCGCCGACGTGTACGCCGCGGGCCTGCGCGAGCCGCTCCCGCTGCCGCCCAGGACCGCCGAGGCCTACGCCGCGCGGCGGCACCGCGGCTCCGGCCCGCCGGCTGCCACCCAGGCCGCGCGCGAGGAGTGGCGGCGCAGCCACGACGGCCGCGAGCTCGGCGAGTTCGACGACCCCGCCCACCTGGTCGTGTGGGGCCGGGTCGGGCTGGACGCGCTGCTCACCGC
>JBIOYO010000205.1:0-7357 GCA_044870175.1 Nocardioidaceae bacterium
CTCGGCGGCGCGAAGAACCACATGCTGGTGCTGCCCGACGCCGACCTGGACCTTGCCGCGGACGCCGCCATCAACGCCGGCTTCGGCTCCGCAGGCGAGCGGTGCATGGCGATCTCCGCGCTGGTAGCGGTGGAGCCGGTCGCGGACGACCTTGTGGCCAAGATCAAGGACCGCATGGGCAAGATCCGCACCGGTGACGGCACTCGCGGCTGCGACATGGGCCCGCTGGTCACCAAGGTGCACCGCGACAAGGTGGCGTCGTACGTCGACGCCGGCGAGGCCGAGGGTGCCGAGCTGGTCGTGGACGGCCGGAGCGGTGACTTCGACGCCGACGGGGACGGGTTCTTCCTCGCGCCGACCCTCTTCGACCAGGTCAGGACGGACATGTCGATCTACCGCGACGAGATCTTCGGCCCCGTGCTGTCGGTGCTGCGGGTGTCGTCGTACGACGAGGGCCTGGAGCTGATCAACGCCAACCCGTACGGCAACGGCACAGCGATCTTCACCAACGACGGCGGCGCCGCGCGGCGGTTCCAGAACGAGGTCGAGGTGGGCATGGTCGGGGTCAACGTCCCGATCCCCGTCCCGGTGTCGTACTACTCCTTCGGGGGTTGGAAGAACAGCCTCTTCGGCGACACCCACGCCCACGGCGTCGAGGGTGTGCACTTCTTCACCCGTGGCAAGGTGGTCACGTCGCGCTGGCTCGACCCCAGCCACGGCGGCCTCAACCTCGGCTTCCCGCAGAACGACTGACGCGGCATCGACCAGCCCCACTCGGTGGTTGAGCCCGCCTGCGCCCGCTAGTCGACCGCTGGCCCCGCCGGTCGAGGCGCTAGCCGAGACCGTGTCGAAACCGGGCGACCTCCCGCGGTGGCCCCGCCGGTCGAGGCGCTAGCTGAGACCGTGTCGAAACCGGGTGACCGTGGGCTGGGACCCAGCCGTGGTCGCGGGTGGTTTCGACACGACGGCTCACTTCGTTCGCCGGCTCAACCAGCGAGGGGCTCGCCGGCTCAACCATCGAAGGGGTGGGCGGTCCCGTGACGACCTGGCTGGTCCTGGCGCTGGCCGCGGTGCTGGTCGGCTTCGCCAAGACCGCGGTCGGCGGCATGGGCACGGTCGCGGTCGCGTTGTACGCCAGCGTGATGCCGGCCCGGGAGTCGACCGCGGCGCTGCTGCTGCTCCTGCTGGTGGGCGACGTGGTGGCGGTGTCGCGCTACCACGGCGACTGCGACTGGAGGCTGCTGCGGCACCTGCTGCCCGCGGTGCTGCCCGGCCTGGTGGCCGGCGCCGCGGTGCTGGCGGTGGTCGACGACGGCACGCTGCGGCGCCTCATCGGCGCGGTGCTGGTCGTCCTCGTGCTGCTGCAGCTGCTGCTTCGCAGCCGCGCCTCGTCGGCGTGGCGTCCGTCGCGCGTCACCAGCGTGGGCGCCGGCCTCGCCGCCGGGTTCACGACCATGACGGCCAACGCGGCCGGACCGGTCATGACGCTCTACCTGGTCGGCCAGGGCGTGGACAAGATGCGCTTCCTCGGCACCGGCGCCTGGTTCTTCCTCGTGGTGAACCTCTGCAAGGTGCCGTTCAGCGCCGGCCTCGGCCTGTTCAGCGCCGACATGCTGCTCATGACGGTGCTGCTGGCGCCGCTGGTCCTGGCCGGCTGCGGCGTCGGCGTCTGGACGGTGCGGCGGATCAGCCAGGAGAGCTTCGACACGACGGTCCTCGCGGCCTCGGCGCTCAGCGCCGTACTCCTGCTGCTCCCGTGAGGGCGCGCCGCGCGGTCCCCCACGTCGCCGTGGCGGGTGCGTAGCGTGGTCGCCATGCGCGACGTCGTGTCCCGGGTCGACGCCTTCCAGCGTCGCCATCGCGTCGTCGGCTTCCCCCTCGGCGTGCTGTACAAGTTCTTCGACGACCAGGGCGCCTACCTGGGCACGATCCTGACCTACTACGCCTTCGTGGCGATCTTCCCGCTGCTCCTGATCGCCTCCTCCGTGCTCGGCTTCGTGCTGGAGGGCAACGAGCAGCTCCAGGCGGACGTGCTGAGCTCCGCGCTCAGCCAGTTCCCCATCGTCGGCACCCAGCTCGGCCAGCCCGAGGGGCTCACCGGGAGCACCTCGGCGGTGGTGGTCGGCTCGGTCGCCGCGCTGTACGGCGTGCTGGGCCTCGGGCAGGCGGCGCAGAACGCCGTCAACGTGGTCTGGGCGGTGCCCCGCAACAGCCGGCTCAACCCCGTCGTCAGCCGCCTGCACAGCGTGGTGATGCTCGTGCTGGCCGGCTCGGCCGTGCTGGCGATCACCGTGGCCTCGAGCGTGCTGACCAACCTCGAGGCGTTCGGTCCCGACCTCGACACCTGGGTCAAGTGGCTGACCATCGGCGCGTCGGTCGTGATCAACGCGATCACGATGGCGGTGCTGATCCGGCTGGCCACCTCCCAGCGCCCGGCGCTGCGGTCCACGCTGCCCGGCGCCGTGGCGATCGCCTTGATGTGGCAGGCGCTGCAGACCCTCGGCTCGGCGTACGTGACCCGCGTCATCGCCCGGGCAAGCGACATGAACGGCGTCTTCGCCGTCGTCCTCGGACTCATCGCGTTGATCTACCTCGCCTGCGTGATGGCCGTGATCGGGCTGGAGATCAACGTGGTACTGGCGCAGCGGCTCTACCCGCGCGCGCTCCTGACCCCGTTCACGGACGCGGTCGACCTCACCGACGCCGACCGCCGTGCCTACACCGCCTACGCCAAGGCCCAGCGGCACAAAGGCTTCGAGCGCGTCGAGGTCGACTTCGAGCCCCGTCGGCGCGGCCAGCCCGGCGAGCGCGGGGACGACCCCACCATCGCCGCCGCGCCACCACCGGCCGGCTCCGCCGCCGACGAGCCCGCCGAGTCCGGGGAACGCTCCTGAGGCCGCCGGCGCGGTCCGCCCGGAAGGGAAGCGCACATGCCCCCGTGACTGTCCCGCGGATTGGTCCGCCCGGCGGGGCAGGTTGGAACGATCGGGGCACCCGACTCACCGCGACCCGACGGAGAGGAGACCTCGATGGGGTACATCCTGCTGGGTCACGGCGGGCTGGACGTCGACCCGCGGGTGACGCCGGAGGAGATGGAGTTCGTGGCCATCCCCGAGGGGACGACCATCTGGTTCTACGCCGACGCCGGCCAGGGCCTCCTCTACGGCAGCCGGCACCTGGACATCTGGGAGCAGCTGCAGTCGCCGTGGCCGGCCCTCGACCACACCCGGGTCACCTACAACCTGGTCCTGCACCACGCTCGCGAGCTCCTGCCCGACGACCTGCAGGACGACCCGCAGTTCCACGGCCACACCGTCGTCCGTCCCGGGGTCGACGGGGCCCCGGACCCGTTGCGGATGTGCGCGGGCGACCGGACCAGCTGTCCCACCGACCCGCGCGCGGTCGCCGCCGGCGACACCCACACCTGTGACGGGGTCCTCGGCACCTACACCGGTGACCTGCACTGGCTGGCATGCACCTTCTTCGCGAGGGCCGAAGCGTCGGGACGACCACCCGTCCGGACTATTGCACCCCCGCGGCCGACCCCGCCAAGGTAAAGGTAAAGGTTTCGCGACCATCGGGGGGCCGCGCGCCGAGGACCCTGCCCACCGCTGGAGCCCGGCACCGCGGTGAGCCGACCGAGGAGCGGTCCATGAGCGGGAAGACTCCGGCGTCCTTCGTCGGTCGCACCCGCGAGCTGACCGCCCTGGCCGGCGTGGTCACCGCGGCTGCCGAGGGCCGGCACCGCGGGATGGTCGTGCGCGGAGGCCCGGGCATGGGCAAGTCCGCGCTGCTGCGTGAGCTGTGCCGGAGCCCGACCTCCGGGCAGCCAGGTCCGGACGGAGCCAGGCCGGTGCCTGTGCGGCGCCTGCTCGCCCAGTGCCGCCCCTCGCACCGGGCCCGTCCGTACGCCGTCCTGCGCAGCGTGCTGACCGACGCCATGCGCACCGAGCCACAGGACCCGGCTGTCGACCCGGTTGTCGACCCGGCTCGCGCGGTCGCTGCGCTGCGTGCCGGCCAGCCGTTGCTGCTGCTGCTCGACGACGGACACTGGGCGGACGACGAGACGCTCTCGGTGCTGACCGACCTGCTCACCGACGGCAGCGGCGGAGGCATTGGGCTGGTGCTGGCGTGCCGGCGGCAACCGGTCCCACCTCCGCTGGACGCACTGGAGACGCGGCTCGTCGAGGCCGGTCTCGCCGAACGGCTCGAGCTCGGTCCCCTCGACGAGGTGGAGGCGCACGCGCTCGCCGCCACGGTCCTGGACCGCCCGCCCGACCCGGCGGCCCAGGCGCAGGTGGACCTCGCGGCGGGCAACCCGCTGCAGATCCTCGACCTCCTTCAGAGCATGCAAGCCCGGGGGAGGACAGCTCCGGCTGCGGGCGCCTCTCGGGGCGTGGCCTCCGAGCCTGCTGACGGCTGCGGCCACGGCGTCCTGGCACCTGTGGACCTCACGGCCGTGGGCCCGGGGGTGCGTGACCTGGTCGGCATGGCCGCGCTGCTCGGGCCCCGCTTCTCCGTGCGCGACCTCTGCGTGGCGATGGACCGGTCGATGACCCAGCTGCTTCCCGAGGTCCGCGAGGCCTTGGTCACCGGCATCCTCACCGACGCCGGGGAGGACTGCCTGGCGTTCACGCGCGTGGATCTGCACCGCGCGCTGTACGAGGAGCTGCCTCCGGCGGTCCGCGGGGAGCTGCACCGCGACATCGCCGAACGACTGCAGCAGGCCGGCGCCCCGGCCGGGGCGGTCGCCCTGCACCTGCTCAGCTGCCCCAGCCGGTCCTCGGACTCCGAGCGCCTGGTCGCCCTCGCCGATCAGGTGCTGCCCGCCTCGCCCGAGATGGCCGTGGCGCTCTGGCGGCGACACCGCGCCGTCGCGGGTCCCGACGACGCGAGTCGGAGCAGGGCGGACGCCGGCCTTGCGGCGGCGTACCTGGCGGCCGGGGAGCTGGACCTGGCGGAGACCACCGCCCGCCGCGCCCTGGTCTGCCGGTCGCCCACCACCTCCCTCGCGGCTCTCAGCCTGGTCCTGACCACGAGCATCCTGTGGCAGCGTCGCTGGCACGCGGCCCGGGCGACCGCCGAGTCCGCCGCGTCCTCGGCGCTCCTCCAGCCATGGGACCGCGCCGAGCAGACCGCACTGGCCGCCACCGCGTCGTTGTTCGCCGGCGACACCGAAGCGGCG
Organism: Nocardioidaceae bacterium; assembly: GCA_044870175.1. Lineage (GTDB taxonomy): Bacteria > Actinomycetota > Actinomycetes > Propionibacteriales > Nocardioidaceae > JBIOUF01. The sequence goes on from JBIOYO010000205.1 coordinate 5,186, forward strand.
CTGGAGGCCACGGACCGGGCCGCCGCGTCGGCCACGGCCCCAGGGAGCGGCCGGGTGCGGGTGCGCATCGACCTGGTCCGGGGACGGCTGGCGCACGTCCGCGGCGACCTCCAGGCCGCCCGCCGGCTGCTCGACGGCGCGGCCCGGTCCACGCTGACGGACGGGAGCCGCGAGACCGTGGACGCGGGCGCGCTGCCCCTGCACGCCGCCCTCCTCGCCGAGCTGGACCGGATGCCGGACGCGGCGGCGCTGCTGGACCGTGGCGAGGAGCTGGCGCGGGCCCGCGGGGCGTGGGCGGCGACGACGGCCACCCTCGCCACCCGCGCCGGGGTGCTGCTGGACAGAGGCGACCTCGCCGGAGCGGCCCAGGCGCTGGATGCCTGCCTCGCCCGGGAGGACGCAGGGCTCGCCGGCACGGACCCGGTGCTGGCCGCGCGCCGGGCGGCGGTGGCACTGCACGTCGACGGGCCCGACGGCGCGGAGAAGTGGCTGGCCAGGCTGGCCGATCGCCCCGACTCCGTGGCCGGCCTGCCGGGTGTCGGCTGGCTGTTCCGGGCCCGCGCCGCGGACATGTTCGCGCGCGGGATGTACGACGAGTGGACCGCGGAGCTGCAGCGCGGCTGGTCGATGCTGGCCCGGTCCGGCCCGCGCACCGAGATGCTGCTGCTCGGCCCGGAGCTCGCCGAGGCGCTCGCGCGGGTCAGTGACCGCCGCGGGGTCGTTGCCGTCACGCTGGCCCTGGAGGGGCTGGCCGACCGGGCTCCCGGCGTGACGACGATGCGTGCGGCGGCGCTGACCGCCCGCGGCATCGCCGACGCGAGCCCGGCAGTCCTGGCCGAGTCGATGCGCGCCTGGCAGGCCTCGCCGCGCCGGCTGCAGGCGGCGCGGGTGACCGAGCTGGTCGCCGGACGGCTGAGCCGGCTGCGCCGCCGGACCCAGGCCGACGAGATGTCGGCCGAGGCCGTGCGAGGCTACGTCGAGTGCGGCGCCGCCTACGACGCGGGGCGGCTGCGGGAGCAGCGACGCAGCCGGCCGAGACCGGCCGTCGTACCCGAGCAAGGGCAGCACGGGCAGCAAGCTCAGCACGGGCAGCACGGAGATGGCGACGGCTGGGCCGCGCTCACCCCGACCGAGCGCGTGGTGGCCGGCTTCGTGGAGCTCGGCGAGTCGAACTCCCGGATCGCCGAGCGGCTGGTGATCTCGAGACGGACCGTCGAGACGCACGTGTCCCACATCCTGGCGAAGCTCCGGTTGCGCTCCCGAGCCGAGCTGCGGGTCGCGGCGGCACAGGCGGGCCGGTTGCCGGAGGCGCCCGCAGTGCCCGAAGGAACTACGTAGGACTACGCAGCTGTGCTGCCGTGTGCGGCGGAACCGCCCGGTCGCCCGTCGGGGCAATGACCCGTGCGGGCCGGGCGCTGCCCCGCCGGAGGGATGCCCGATGGTGCGAGGTTCAGTGCCGTCACGGATTCCCCGGTGGACCGGCCGGTCTAGCGTGCGGACTGCGCAGCCGGTCCGCCGGGGCCGGCCACCTTCCCCCAGGAGCGACCTCATGACGGCTCGGCGACGGACCCACGTGCATGCACTCGACCCGGTCTCCGCGGCGGGGCTGACCGCGCAGCTGCGCGAGCACCCGCAGCTGGAGCTGGTGCCGCTCGGCGAGTCCGCCGACGCGGACTCCATCGCCGTGGCCGCGGTGGAGACGCTGACCGAGGCCGCCGTCGCGATGGTGCGCAAGGCGCGGCGGTACGGCTGTCGGCGGGTCGTGCTGGTCGCCGGAGTGCCGGCGAGCCTGGACCTGTTCTCCGCGATCGATCTCGGCGTCTGCGCGATCCTGCCCCGCGACGACGCCAGCTCGCACCGGCTCGCCCACGCCGTGCTGAGCGTCGCCGCCGGCGAGGCCGCGATGCCCGCCGACATGCTGGGCCGGCTCATCGACAACGTCGCCCGGATCCAGAACGACGTGCTCTCGCCCCGGGGGCTGCGCGTCACCGGTATGGCCGACCGCGAGGTGCGGATCCTGCGCATGGTGGCGGACGGACGGGACACCCGTGAGATCGCCAAGGAGCTGAACTACTCCGAGCGCACCGTCAAGAACGTGCTGCACGACGTCACCACGCGGTTCCAGCTCCGCAACCGCTCCCAGGCCGTGGCCTACGCCGTCCGCGAGGGCCT
>JBIOYO010000206.1:0-2465 GCA_044870175.1 Nocardioidaceae bacterium
GCCGGTCTGGAAGTAGTTCGTGCGCAGCGTCGCCTTGATCGTGGTCACGTAGGACCGCAGGATCCGGTCCTGGTCGAGGCTCAGGACGCCGTCCAGGGCGCGGGCGAGCTGCTCCTCGATCTCGCGCGAGCGGGCGGTGCGGGTGTCCACATCGGCCAGCTCGCCGAGGCCGGGGTCGAAGCGGGTCTCGAACAGCTCCACCAGAAGCCGGGCGATGTCGACGTTGGCCTTCAGCGCCGCCTCGATGTAGTCCTGGGCGAACGGCGTGCCGCCCTGCCGCATGTACTTGGCGTAGGCGCGCAGCAGCGTCGCCTGTCGCCAGGTCAGCCCCGCCGCCAGCACCAGGCCGTTGAACCCGTCGGCCTCGTTGCGGCCCTCCCACACGGCCAGCGCGGCGTCCTGGAACAGCTCGCGGGCGTTGCCCGGCACCGGCCCGGGGTAGCGCAGCCCGAAGTCGTAGATCATCGTCCGGCGGGGCAGACCGACCAGCTCGTACGGGCGCTCGTCGACGACCTCGCAGCCCATCGTCGACAGGATCGGCAGCACCCGGCTCAGCGACAGCGGCTCCCCGATCCGGAAGATCTTCAGCCGGGCGTCCAGCGGGCCGGCGTCCAGCGGCTGGTACAGGGACAGGGCGAGCCCCTCGTCGCGCTTGATGCCCTCCAGGCGGCCGACGTCGACGGCGCCGGTGCGGGCCGGGTAGTCCTCCTTGAAGGCCTCGGGGAACGACCCGGTGTACTGCCGGTAGAGCCGGGTGCCCTCCTCCTCGCCGTACTCCCCGAGCATGGCCGTGGCGAAGTCGTCGCTCCACGACCGGGCCGCCTCGGCGAGTCGCCGCTCCAGGTCGGCATGGTCGGTGTCGTCGCTGATGATCTCGCCCTTCGGCGGCCGGACGACGAAGTGCAGCTGGGCGTGGAGGGACTCGCTGACCTTGGCGGTGTACTCGATGCTCTCGCCGTGGAGGCGGTGCTTGAGGATGGTGGCGAGCCGTTCCCGCACTGCGGTGTTGTACCGGTCGCGCGGCAGGTAGACCAGGCAGGAGAGGAACCGTCCGTAGGTGTCGCGGCGGATGAACAGCCGCAGCTGCCGGCGGTCGCGGCTGCTGAGCACCGCCATGGCGATCTTGGCCAGCTCGGGGACCGGTGTCTGGAACAGCTCGTCGCGGGGGTAGGTCTCCAGCACGTCCATGAGGCCCTTGCCGGTGTGGCTCATCACGTCGACGCCGGCCAGCTCCAGCACCGCCTTGGCCTTCTGCCGCAGCACCGGGATCCGGGTGAGCGACTCGGTGTACGCCGCGGAGCTGAACAGCCCGATGAACCGCCGCTCCCCCGAGACCTCACCGGAGTCGTCGAACGTCTTCACCCCGACGTAGTCCAGGTAGACCGGGCGGTGCACCGTCGACTTGGAGTTCGCCTTGGCCAGCACGAGCAGGGTCTTGTCGCGCGCGCGCGCACGCACCATCGGGGGCAGCTGTCCGAACGACGCGGACATGTCCTGGTCGGAGCGCAGGATGCCGAAGCCGGTCCCGGGCACCGCTCTCAACGAGATGTCGTCGGGGTCGTCGCCGACGCTCTCCAGGCGGTACTCCCGGTAGCCGAGGAAGGTGAAGTGGTCCTCGGCGAGCCAGGTCAGCAGGGCCTTGCCCTCCTCGACCTCCTCCGCGGCCAGCGGCGGCGGGTTGTCGGTGAGGTCCTGCACCACCGTGCGCGCCTGCGCGTGCATGCGCTGCCAGTCCTCGACCGCCTCCCGGACGTCGACGAGCACCTTGCGCAGCGACTGCTCGATCGCCGTGATCTCCGCCGGCCGGGACTCCCGGTCGATCTCGACGTGCATCCAGGACTCGCGGACGATGTCGTGCTCGCGCTCACGCTGCCTGCTGGACCGGTCGTCGTCGGTGAACACCTCCTGCAGCGCACCGCTCACGTCGCGGCGCACGGTCGCCTGCGGGTGGATCACGCTGTGCACGCCGCGGTTGTCGGAGTTGAGCCGCATCGTCACCGAGTCCACCAGGAACGGCATGTCGTCGGTGACCACCTCGACCACGGTGTGCCCGCCGGCAGACCAGCCGTGCTCGGACACGGTCGGCGTGAAGGCGCGGACGCTGGCGGTGCCCTGGGGGCGGTTGAGGGCCAGCCGCACCTGGCTGAGCGCGGCGCCGTACAGGTCGACCTCGGAGCGGTCGGCTACGTCCTCGTGGGCGACGTGGCGGTAGAAGAACCGGACGAACGCCGACGCCCGCTCGCCGAGCGGGCCGGACGTGCCCTGACGATGCTCGGCGAGCGCCGCCGCCTTCTCGATCACGTCGTCTAGGGGCTCGTCAAGCACGGTGACCACGTTGCATCGCCTTCTCGCACTCGCGCGGCACGCCGTTGTGCCGTCGCTGCCGACCCTAGGACGGCACGAACGGTGCCACAACCGTCCAGGGTGGGACATGATGACCCCGGTGTGTCCGGCGACGGCAGGAG
>JBIOYO010000207.1:0-2739 GCA_044870175.1 Nocardioidaceae bacterium
CGTCCCCGGCCACGCGGACGGTCACGTCGTACACGCCCGACCGGCCGTCCAGCGCCCGCTCCTCGGCGACCGCGACCAGCTCGTCGCCTGCTCGCGCCGAGCGCAGGAAGGTCACGTCGAACCCGGCGGCGACCGTCACCGTGCCCCGGCTGTTGCAGGCGAACGCGAACGCGCTGTCCGCCAGCGCTGCCACGATCCCGCCGTGGGCGAGGTCCCAGCCGTTGACCATGTCCGGCCGGACCGTCATCGCCAGCACCGCGCAACCCGGGCCGACCTCCACCAGGCTCATGCCGAGCGCCTGGCTCGCGGCGTCCCCGGCCCACATCGTCGCCGCGCACCGGCGGGCCAGCGCGTCCGCGTCCTCCAAGGCGTTCACCTGCCGGGTCAGGCGTCGTAGTCGACGCTCACCCGGTCGGTGACCGGGTAGGACTGGCAGGTGAGCACGAACCCCTCGGCGACCTCGGCCGCGTCCAAGGCGTAGTTGCGGCGCATGTCCACCCGACCCTCGCACAGCCGCGCGCGGCAGGTGCCGCACACGCCGCCCTTGCAGGCGAACGGCAGGTCGCCTCGGACCGTCAGAGCCGCGTCCAGGACCACCTGGTCCCTGGGCGCGGTCACGGTGGCGCTCAGCCCGTCGAGGACTACGGTGACCTCACTGGTGGCGCCGCTAGCCACCGGCGCGGGCCGGTGCAGCTCCGGCGGCGGCTCATCGACGTAGAACAGCTCGGCGTGCATCCGCTCGCCGGGTACGCCGAGGTCGGCCAGCGCCGCGCGCGCGCCGGCGGTCATCGCGAACGGGCCGCACAGCCACACGTGGTCCAGGTCGTGCACGGGCACCAGCAGGTCGACCAGCCGGCGCACCCGGTCGCGGTCGAGGCGGCCGGAGAGCAGGTCGGAGTCCCGCTGCTCCCGGCTCAGCACGTGCACGACGGCGAAGCGCGCGCCGTACCGGTTCTTCAGGTCGCCGAGCTCCTCGGCGAACATCACCGACGCCGACGTGCGGTTGCCGTACAGCAGCGTCACCTCCGCGTCCGGCGACCCGGCGAGGACGCTCGCCACCACCGACAGCACGGGGGTGATCCCGGACCCGGCGGCGACGCACAGGTGCCGGCCACCGGCCGCCGGGTCGGCCCGGAACGCGCCGGTGGGGGTCTGCACCTCCACGGGCGTGCCGGCGGTCACCTCGCGGGTCAGCCACGACGAGAACAGCCCGCCGGGGATCTCGCGCACGCCGATGCGCGGCGCGGCGCCAACGGGGGAGCAGATGGAGTACGAACGGCGGTACTCCACGCCGTCGACCACCCGCCGCAGGGTCAGCGACTGGCCCGCGGTGAACGCGAAGTCCTCCGCGAGCGCAACGGGTACGTCGAAGGTCACCGCCACGGCGTCGTCGCAGAGACGCTCGACCGAGGCGACGGTGAGGGTGTGGAACCGCGCGCGCCGGCGACCCACCTCGGGAGCGGCGGTGGCGGTCATCTCAGATCTCCTTCACGTGCTCGAACGGCTCCCCGCAGTCCGCGCAGCGGTAGAGGGCCGTGCAGGCCGTCGGCCCGAACTCCGAGGTCACCTCGGGGCGCGCCGAGCCGCACCGCGGGCAGGTCAGCGCGCGCCGCTTCGGCAGCAGGCTCAGCGCGACCGGCCCGTCGCTGCGGGCCGCGCGGCCGGGGGGTGAGATGCCGTGCTCGGCCAGCGCCGCGCGCCCGCGGGCGGTGATCTGGTCGGTGGACCAGGGCGGGCTGAGCTGGACCCGGACGGTCACCGGGGCGAAGCCGGCTCGCGTCAGGGCGCGGACCAGGTCGTCGCGCATCGCGTCCAGCGCGGGGCAGCCGGAGTACGTCGGGGTGACCCAGACGTCGACGGCGCCGTCCGGACCAACCTCGACGCCACGCAGGACGCCCAGGTCCGCCAGCGTGAGCATCGGCAGCTCGGGGTCGACGACCGCGCCGGCCGCCTCCCGGGCGACCGCGAGCCGCTCCTGCGATGTCGCGGTCACGGCCCTCACCACCGGCCCGTCGGGTGCGCCCGGGCGACCACCTGCATCTCCGCGAGCAGCCGGCTCAGCGCCTCGGTGTGCAGGCCGTCGCGCCCGGTGCGGCCGTTGACGCCGGCCAGCGGCGCGACGTCAGGGCGGTCCACGCCACTGGCGGTGAACACCTCGTCCAGCACCGCCTCCGCCTCGCCGGCGACGGCCGACGGCTCCACCCCGACCCCGGCCCGGGAGGCCGCGGTCTCGACCGGGTGCGTGCGGAGCAGCTCGGGCCACAGCGGCCAGAGGGAGGCCAGCGCCGCGACCAGCCGGCGACGCGACTCCTCCGTGCCGCGCGCCAGCACCAGGAACCACCGGGCCGCGTAGTCGCGGTGGTAGGCCAGCTCGTTGACCCCCTTGGCGGCGATCGCGGCGAGCACCTGGTCGCGGCTCCCGGTCAGGCGCTGGAACACCGCCAGCCGTACGACGCTCAGCAGCAGCAGCCGGGTGACCAGGTGGGCGAAGTCCCCGCCCGGCACCTCGGCCATCCGCACGTTGCGCAGCTCGTGCGCCTCGCGGAAGAACGCCAGCGCGTCCTCCGCCGGCACCGGGGACCCCTCCGGCAGCGCCGGCACGACGCCCGGACCGGCCGCCGCCGCGCGGGCCAGCAGCAGCCGGACCTGGCCGAGCAGGTCCAGTCCGATGTTGGCCAGCGCGATGTCGTCCTCCAGGTCGGGCGCGTTGCTGCACCACTCCGAGACCCGGTGGGAGAG
>JBIOYO010000208.1:0-2577 GCA_044870175.1 Nocardioidaceae bacterium
GGCGCTCCGGCGCGACACCCGCGCGGCGCTGGCCGACGTGCGCCGCGTCGTCGACGAGCTGCGACCGCCCGCCCTGGACGAGCTCGGGCTGGTCGGGGCACTGCAGCAGAGGGCCGAGCAGCTGAGCCGGCGAGCCGACGGCGCCTCCGTCCGGGTCCGGCTCGACGTCCCGGAGCAGGTGCCCGCCCTGCCGGCCGCGGTCGAGGTGGCGGCGTACCGGATCGCCACCGAGGCCCTGACCAACGTCGCCCGGCACTCGCGCGCGAGCAGCGCGGTGGTGCGGCTGCACTGCTCGGACCGGCTCGAGGTGTCCGTGACCGACGATGGGCCGGGCTCGGAGCCGTGGACTCCGGGCGTCGGCCTGCACGTGATGCGCGAGCGCGTGGCAGAGCTTGGCGGGACGCTGACCGCGGGATCGTCCTCGGCCGGCGGGCGGGTCCTCGCACGGCTGCCGCTGGCGGTCTCGTGAGCGCCGCGGTCCCGGTCCGCGTGGTGCTCGCCGACGACCACCCGGTCGTCCGCGCCGGGCTGGCGGCCCTGCTCGGGTCCCTGCCCGACGTCGAGGTCGTCGGGGTCGCCGCGGATGGGCGCGCCGCGGTCAAGGAGGTGGTGCTGCACCGTCCGGACGTCGCCGTGCTGGACCTGCAGATGCCCGTGCTGGACGGTTTCGGCGCCACCCGCGAGATCGCCCGCCAGATGCCGGACGTGGCCGTCCTCGTGCTGACGATGTACGACGACGAGGACTCCGTGTTCGCCGCGATGCGGGCGGGCGCGCGGGGCTACGTGGTCAAGGGCGCCGAGCAGGACGAGATCGGCCGGGCGATCCACGCGGTCGCAGCGGGCGAGGCGATCTTCTCCCCCGGCGTGGCGCAACGAGTGCTGGGCTACTTCTCCTCACCTCCTCCGGCCGCCGACCCGTTCCCGGAGCTCACCGCACGCGAGCGGGAGATCCTCGCCCTGCTCGCCGCGGCCCTGCCCAACCCTGCGATCGCCGTGCAGCTCGGCCTCTCCCCCAAGACGGTGGCCAACCACCTCTCCTCGATCTTCACCAAGCTCCAGGTCGCCGACCGCGCCTCGGCCATCCTCCGCGCCCGCGAGGCCGGGCTGGGGGGTAAGGGCGCGGCGGGTTGAGCCGGACCGCGGCGTCCTGGGATGGTTCGAGCATGCGCGTGCGACCCGGTGACGTCGTCCGGCTGCTGCTGTCGTGGGCCGGCGCCACGTTCGCCGTCCTGGTGGCCGCGGCGATCGTCCCGGACATCTCCGCGGAGAACCCCTGGGCCTACGTCCTGGTCGCCGCCATCGCCGGAGTCGTGGGCCTGTTGGTGCGGCCGATCCTCGTCGAGGTCTCGGCGCGGATCGGCTGGCTGGGGGTGATCGTCGTCGCGCTGGCGGGACAGGCCGCGGTGATGTACTTCGCCTTCACCGTCGTCCCCGGCATCTCGGCGACGTTCTGGGCGGCGTTCCTGGCCAGCTGGGTCGTGGCCGCCGTCTCCACCCTGATCAGCTACGTCACCTCCGCCGGCACCGACGAGGCGCTGGTGTCCGCCCTGCGGCGACGCCGAGGCCTCCGCGGCGGCGACGAGCGGAGCGGGGTGACCGACCCCGAGCTGGACGGGGTGGTGTTCGTCCAGATCGACGGCGTGCCGTACCCGGTGCTCCGCTGGGCGGTGCGGTCGGGCGCCGTGCCCACGGTGCGGCGCTGGCTGGCGAGTGGGGAGTACCAGCTGCGCGAGTGGATTCCCCAGCTGCCCTGCACGACGCCGGCCAGCCAGCTGGGCCTGTTGCACGGGACCGTCGACCGGGTGCCCGCCTTCCGGTGGTACGACCGCGAGCTGGGACGGGTGCTGGTCGCCAACCGCCCGGCGGACGCGCGGGTCATCGAGGAGCGCGCCAGCACAGGCCGCGGGCTGCTCTGCGACGACGGGGTCTCGATCTCCAACCTGTTCACCGGCGACGCCGCGCGCTCGATGCTGACCATGAGCCGCTCGGACCGCAGCAGCCTGTCGCGCGGGTCACGGCAGACCCGGCGGGCGTTCGCGTGGTTCCTGTTCACCCCCAACGGCTTCACCCGCAGCATGACCCGCACGGTGGCGGAGATGGGCAAGGAGCGCTGGCAGGCCCGCCGGCAGGTGCGCCGCGGGCTGGAGCCCCGCACGGAGCGAGGCTGGACGTTCGCGACCCTCCGGGCCCTGACCAACGGCGTGCTGCGCGACCTCAACACCGCGCTCGTGGCCGAGGAGATGATGCGCGGCACGCGCTGCGTGTACGTCGACTACGTGGACTACGACGAGATCGCGCACCACGCGGGCATGTTCCGTCCCGAGTCGCTGGCCTCGCTCGACGGCCTGGACCGGGTGCTGGCGGCCCTGGCGAAGCTGGCCGCCGCCGCCCCCCGCCGCTACCGGATCGTGGTGGTCTCCGACCACGGGCAGTCCCAGGGCGAGAGCTTCGCCGACCGGTACGGCGAGGACCTGGCCGCCGTCTGCGGACGGCTCATGGCGCAGAAGGTCGCCGCCCTCGAGGAGCCGGTGGAGAGCTGGGGGCGCGCCGCCTCGCTCACCGGCGACGTCGCCGGCC
>JBIOYO010000209.1:0-5162 GCA_044870175.1 Nocardioidaceae bacterium
GGACCCGGCGCCCTGCAGGTCGACCGGCAGCCCGGCCACCACGAAGAACAGGGGCAGCAGCAGGCCCCCGGCCTCCTGGACCGGCCGGAGGAGGCCGCGGTCCGGCAACCCGTCGGGTCGCCGCGGCATGACCAGCCCGGCGAAGAAGGCCCCGAAGATCACGTGGAGGCCGAGTGCGGCGGTGACACCGGCCGAGCCGAGCGCGACCACGACGACGACCGGTACGTCGGCCCGGGCCACCGCGCCACGTCGCCGCAGCCAGCGGGCAAGCAGGGGCCGCGCGACGCACAGCATCGCGACGACGTAGGCCATCAGCAGCCCGGCCCTGACCGGCAGCGGCGTCCCCCCCTCCGGGGGGCCGGCGGCGAGCAGCGCGCCGGCGAGCGCAACCCACGCCACCGCGTCGATGATCCCGGCGGACGCCAGGGCGACCACGCCGGCGCGCGTGCGGCTCATCCCGCGTTCGCTGACGATGCCCGCCAGCACCGGAACAGCGGTGATCGACATGGCGACCGCAAGGTAGAGGACGAACGCCGCCCGGGGAGTGTCACCGTCAGCCGCGAGGGCGTCCCGGGTGGTGAGCGCGAGGCCGGCACCGAGCAGCATGGGGACGGCGAAGGCCGACGTCGCCACCACGGGTACGACGTGCCGCTGCCGGCGAAGGACGCGCAGGTCCAGCTCGTAGCCGACTGCGAACATGAACAGCACCAGAGCCAGCTGGGAGACGACGGCGAGGTAGAGTACCGCCTCGCGGGGCAGGACCGCGTCGCCCACGCCGTCGGGCAGCCTGCCGAGCAGTGACGGCCCGAGCGCGATCCCGGCCAGGATCTGGCCCACGACGCGGGGCTGGCGCAGCCGCTGGAACAACCCGCCGGCGACAGCGCTCAGCCCCACGATCACCGCGCAGGACACCACCACGTGGGTGACCAGCTGGTCAGGGCTCACCTGCTGCCGCTGTAGACAGGGCAGCCGTACAGCGGCTCGTACTCCTCGAACAGCTTCCAGACATCCTCCTGCCGCAGCCGGTTCACGAACGGGTTGGTATCGGTCCAGAAGTCGCCGTTGAGGGTCCGCACCCGCCATTTCTCGTCGAGGCCGACCTCGGCGAGGATCTGCTGGATGAACTGGCCCATCACGGGTGCGCGCTGGTCGTACACCGCTCGGATGAGGCGGTAGTAGGTCTCGTAGCCGGTCTTGTAGAAGCGCGGGTAGCGGTCGGCCGCATCGGTCTCCGAGCTGCTGCCGGACAGGACCCGGCAGGTCTCCTCCGCCGCCCGGCGACCGGTGCTCAGGGCAAGCAGCACGCCGGCCGAGAACACCGGGTCGGAGAAGCAGCCGGCATCGCCGACGATGAAGAACCCGGGCCCGGCAAGGACGTCGGAGTGGTACTCGAAGTTGTTCTCCCCGGTGAGCGGCCGGACGACGTGGGTGCCTGTGATCCGCTCGGCGATACGAGGCAGGCTGCGGAGGTGCGAGGCGAAGACGTCCTCCGGACGCGAGCTGCGCAGGACGTTCGCCGGCGCCATGGCGCCGATGCTGATGATGTCCTCGCGGATCGGGATCGCCCACATCCAGCCCTGCTCGCAGACTCCGATCTGGGTGTCGCCCTCGTTGGAGGGGTTCCAGCGCTCGTCGAGGTTGCCGAAGTGCTTGAACACCGCGGCCATCTTGAGGTGGTTGTCGGTCTTGCGCAGTCCGAGCTTGCGGGCGATGACACCCGCCCGCCCGCTGGCATCGACCACGAAGGTGCCGCGAACCGTGAACCGCTCCCCGCGGTGGTCGACGTGGACGCCCGCCACGCGCGGACCGTCGAAGACCAGGCCGGTCACCTTGGCCCGCTGCAGGACGTGCGCGCCGCGGTCCGCCGCGGCGTCGAGGAGGATCTTGTCGAAGTCGGCCCGCTCGACCTGGAACGTCCAGTGGCGGAAGCCGTCGCCCATGTCGCCGAGGGCGACCTGGCGCACGAAACCGTCGCTGGCGCTCAGCTCCAGGCCCCGCTTGATGGGGAACCCGGACTGGAGCATGGTCTCCATGAGCCCGAGGTCCTCCAGCACGTCGGCGGTGTACGGAAGGAGGGACTCGCCGATGTGGAAGCGGGGGAACGCGTCGCGCTCCAGGACGAGGACGCTGTGCCCCGCCGTCGCGAGGGTGATGGCGTACGCGGACCCGCTCGGACCGCCTCCGATCACGATCGCGTCGTACTGGGTCTGGATGTCAGGGCTTCTCATCGGCTCACTCCTCGGCTCGGTTGGTTGGGCGTACCGGCGTTCACGCCGGCTCCTTCGTGATCTCCAGCACGGCGCAGGCCGCCTCCATGCCGGGCGAGCCACTCACGAGGAGAGCCCGCTCCCCCGCGCAGACCTTGTGGCTGCGCCAGGCGTACTCCAGCCCGCGGACCTGGTCGAGCGGGCCTGCGTGCCCCGTCGTCCGGGTGTACTCCCAGATCCCGCGGTCCACCCCCACGCCGAGCGGGTCGAGGAAGATCGCGTGCAGCGCCTCGCGGTTGAACCCGTCGTGGACGACCCTGGTGATGTCGTCCAGGGTCAGCCCTGCCTCCTTGAGCGTCTGCTCGACGGTCTCCACCAGCAGGCTGCCGAAGTCACCCATGGAAGGGATGAGACCCTGCTGGGCCATCGTCTGGCCGAACTGCATCCGCTCCTCGAAGTTCAGCGTCGCGCCGGAGGTGATGCCAGGAGGGAAGAGCCCCTCCGCGCCCCGGTGGTGCGCCTCCAGGTCCGGACGGGACGCCGCACCGCAGGCGAGCACGCGCGCGAACCCGCCGCGCTTGGACACCACGACCGCGCCTCCGCCGTCGCTGAGCACGAAGAGCCTCGACGCCCGCCACCGGTCGACCGCCGGCGTGGCGAAGTTGTCCGCCACGGTCACCAGCGCGGCGGTGTGCTCGGGTGCGGCGAGCAGATGGCAGGAGGCCAGCGTGAGCGCCGAGAAGAACCCGACACAGCCGTTGTGGATCTCGATCGACGTCACCGGCTGGTCGACGCTGTTGTGGTTGATGTAGTGCTGCGCCGACCACCCGTCCGGGCCTTGTGGGTGGACGTTGGTGTGGAAGACGGCACTGATGTCTCCCGCCGGATGCTCCGAGTGCGCCAGCGCGCGCCTGGCCGCCTCGACGGCGAGGTCCGGCGCCGGTGTCGTGCCTGCCGCGGTGATGCTGGTGAGCCCACCGCGGCTCGCCTCCTCGGCGCTCAGGCTGCCGTGTTCGACGGCGTCGGCCAGCGACACGAGACCGGTGTCAGCGGTGCCGATGCCGGCAAGGTGGATCTCACTCAGAATCATGGCGCGCTCCGAAAAGGGAGAAATGACGGTGACGAAGAGTCGTGGATTGCCTGAAGGCGATGGCGTCGCGACGAGGGAACAGTAATTCCGTCGGCGGTTCGCGTTCCAGCGAGCGGAGACCGCAGTTAAACAGCGTCCGCGGCTCGCCGGGCTTCGAGCTGGTCGGCGAGTGTGAGCCAGCGTTCTGCGCAGCTGCGCGCCAGCTCGGCGACAGCGGTGGCCCAGTGGTCGGGGACGTTCTGGGCGACACCGTCGAACGACTTCGCGTCGAGGGCGTACTGGTAGAGCCAGCGCACGGTGTAGCGCCCGCCCCCGGTGAAGCGCATGGAGGGGTCGTTCATGAGCTTGCTGAGCAGTGTCGTCCGGTCGACCTCAGGGTCGACCGCACGAATCGGGGTGGCCCGGACGAGCTGGCCGGCCCGGCCGCTGCGCTCGGGCGACCCGACGGTCTCCGCGGCCCTCATGGCGGGTTCCCGGTACTTCGCCGGTACCGGGTCCTCCCCCCGGGCCGTGCGCAGTCGCACGTCACGGACCGTTGCCGGAGACAGGCCCGTGGCCCTGGCGATCTCGCGCAACCCGGCGTCCGGACGGGCCCGGATCAGCTCCGCGGCCTTCCTCCGGCGCGCGCCGCTGTTCACGGGGCGCACGCGGCCGTCGCGGCCGACGCGGCTGTCCGACTGCGGATCGTCCGCGGTTGTCCTGGCCCGCAGGCCGGACACGGTCTTGTCGGACAACCCGGTCAGCGCGGCGATCGTGCGGTCGGACCACAGTGGGTGCGTCCACGTGATCGACAGGGCGGCCGACTTGCGGTCCTCGGTCGACAGCGGCAGGCCGTGGGTGACGTTGGCCCGGACCGCGAGCACCAGCGCGGTTGCCTCGTCGCACTCCACGAGGCGGGCCTCGATGGTGTCGCTGCCGTTGAGGAGCGCCGCACGGACCCGGTGCATGCCGTCGATGACCTGCATCGTCTCCGCGTGGACGAGAATCGGCGGCAGCTGCTCAGTGAGGTCAGCCAGTGCACGGGTGTGCTGCGCATCCTCGCCTCCCAGCCGCGGTGACCTGGTGAGCAACAGGTCGGTGATCGCGACGGCCACGACCGGCTGCGCCTCGACGGCGGGCAGCGGCAGCTCGGACACCTCATGTGCGATCGGAAGTGCGACGGACATCGATGGCCCCCGTTGCTCGTCGCCGCTCCGGTTGACAGAGCGGCTCAGTATCTATGGAGGCGGCGGGAGCGCCGGTTGATACCGCGTCGTCGGGTGGTCGTCGGGTCAGCCGCGCCAGACCACGGCCGCGACCGCGTGCTCGTCGACGTGCTGGCGCACGGTCCAGCCGGCTCTGCCGATCGGTGCTGCCGAGCCGAGGTCGATGACGTCCACCTCGTCCAGGCGGTCGAGCTGGGCCTCGCCGAGCTTGACGAGGGCCTCCTTGCGGACCCACAGACGCAGGAACGCCAGCGACGGCTCGGAGGCCGTGGCCAGCTGCGCTCGCTCGCCGGGCGTCAGCACAGAGGCGAGGAGCCGCTCGTCCGGGCACGCCCGCCCACGACGCTCCACGTCCACCCCGATCCTGCCGCGGCAGGCCGCGGCGGCGACCACCCCCCGGCTGTGCGAGAGACTCACCCCGAGATGCGGCTCGCCGGCGACCGAGGGACGTCCGTGCCCCGTCCGGTTGCAGCTCGTGCAGGTCTGCCCGATCACGACCTCCGCGGGCGACCGGTTGGTCCGGGCAGCGGCGCACTCGCGCGCGAGCAGGTGAGCAGCGACGAAGTCCGAGCTGTCCCGCTCGAGGCGGAACCTCCCCGCCCGGGCGCGCTCGACCGGTGTCAGGGCACCGAGCGGATCTGCCCATCGCGCCAGGACCTC
>JBIOYO010000210.1:0-2460 GCA_044870175.1 Nocardioidaceae bacterium
GGCTCAGACCCTCTGGATCTGGCTGAAGCTCAGCTCGACCGGGGTCTCCCGGCCGAAGATCTCCACGAGGGCCTTGACCCGCTGGGTGTCGGCGTTGATCTCGGTGATCGTCGCGTGCAGCGTCGCGAACGGCCCGTCGACCACCATGACCGAGTCCGAGACGTCGAAGTCGGCCACCTCCACCTTCTTCTTGGTCGCGGTCGGCGCCCCGCCCGGCTCCGGGGCGGCGGCCGCCTCGGCCTGTGCCACGACGGCGGGAGCGAGCATGCTCTCGACCTCCTCGAGGCTCAGCGGCACCGGCTGGTGGCTGTGCCCGACGAACCCGGTCACCGACGGCGTGTGGCGCACGGCGCTCCAGGACTCGTCGGTGAGGTCCATCCGAACCAGGACGTAGCCCGGCAGGACGGTCCGCTTGACCAGCTTGCGCTGACCGTTCTTGATCTCCGCGACCTCCTCCGTCGGGACGATCACCTCGTGGATGTAGTCCTCCATGTTCAGCGAGCTGATCCGCGTCTCGAGGTTCGCCTTGACCCGGTTCTCCATGCCGGAGTACGTGTGGACGACGAACCAGTCACCGGGCTTGGAGCGCAGCACCTCGCGGAACTCCTCCAGGGGGTCGCCCGGCTGCTCGACCTCGGCCTCGACGTGAACGTCGGGCTCGGGCTCGGCCTCGGCATCGACCTCCACGTCGGAACCCTCGTCAGGACCGTCGTCCGGCTCGTCGCCGGCCGGCTGCTCCACCGAGGTGTCCTCCTCGGCACCCAGGGCGTCCTGCGGGACGTCGGTCTCCGGGGTGCCTCCCGGCTCGACCGCGGGGTCGATGACGGCCTCGCCCGGAGAGGACTCCGCGGCCGGGTTCCCGAGCTCTTCGTCGTACGACTGCGACACGGTTGCACTTCACCTTCACTCGTCGTTTCCCGGATGCCCGGGCATTGGTCTTGCTCCTGCTCGGCCCTGGGCTCAACCGAAGACGGCGAACACCAGCTTGCCGAAGCCGAGGTCGAGCAGCGACACGACCGTCATGACCACCACGACGAACACCAGGACCACCCAGAAGTAGGTGACCAGCTGCTGCCGGGTCGGCCAGACGACCTTGCGGAGCTCGGCGACGACCTGCCGGTAGAAGGTGGCCGGACCGGTACGCCGCCGGCTCGACGACGCCGCGGAGCGACTCTCCGTCACCGACCGCCACCTCCTTACCTCGAGACCTGCAGGGCACGAGGGACTTGAACCCCCAACCTTCGGTTTTGGAGACCGATGCTCTGCCAGTTGAGCTAGTGCCCTCCGGGGTCCGTCCCTTGGTTGTCGCCGCCCGCTCCGGCGCGGTCCGGCAGGGACCATGGGGTGTGGTTGCGGGCATGACGACCAAAGGGTGGAGAACCACCAAGAGGCCAGTGTACGGGGAACCCGCAACCGAAGTCGAACCGTGCGCACCTCCGGCGACCGGTGGAAGCATGGGGCCATGACCTCCTCCGCAGGCGCCCCAGCCACCCCGCCCCGCGTCTCGCCCCGCGTCTCTGCCCGGATCGGTGGGATCGCCGAGTCGGCGACCCTCGCGGTCGACGCCAAGGCCAAGGCGCTCAAGGCGGCCGGCCGGCCGGTCATCGGCTTCGGCGCGGGGGAGCCGGACTTCCCCTCCCCGGACTACGTGGTGGCGGCCGCCGTCGCCGCCTGCGCGGACCCCGCCAACCACCGCTACACGCCGGCCGGCGGGCTGCCGGACCTCAAGGCGGCGATCGTCGCGAAGACCGCCAGGGACTCCGGGCTCGAGGTCTCCCCCGCGCAGGTACTGGTCACCAACGGCGGCAAGCAGGCCGTCTACGAGGCGTTCGCGACGCTGCTCGACCCCGGTGACGAGGTGATCCTTCCGGCGCCGTACTGGACCACCTACCCCGAGGCCATCCGGCTCGCCGGCGGGGTGCCGGTGGAGGTGCTCGCCGACGAGACCCAGGACTACCTGGTGCGGGTCGAGCAGCTGGAGGCGGCGCGCACCGACCGGACGAAGGTGCTGCTCTACTGCTCGCCGTCCAACCCGACGGGCGCGGTCTACTCGCGCGAGCAGACGACGGCCATCGGCGAGTGGGCGCTCGAGCACGGCATCTGGGTGGTCACCGACGAGATCTACGAGCACCTGCTGTACGACGGCGCGGAGGCGGTGTCCATGCCGGTCGCGGTCCCCGGCCTGGTCGACACCTGCGTGGTGCTCAACGGGGTGGCGAAGACCTACGCGATGACCGGCTGGCGGGTCGGCTGGATGGTCGGTCCGGCCGACGTGGTGAAGGCCGCGACCAACCTGCAGTCGCACGCGACCTCGAACGTCGCCAACGTCTCCCAGCGCGCGGCAGTCGCGGCGCTCACCGGCGACCTGTCCGCTGTCGCACGGATGCGGGAGGCGTTCGACCGCCGGCGCCGGACCATCGTGGCGATGCTCGGCGAGATCGACGGCGTGGTCTGCCCGCT
>JBIOYO010000211.1:0-2007 GCA_044870175.1 Nocardioidaceae bacterium
TCGTCCCGGCGTGGTGCCGGGTGTGGGACTCGAACCCACACGCCCTTGCGGGCAGCGAGGTTTGAGCTCGCCCTGTCTGCCTGTTCCAGCAACCCGGCCGGGGGATGGAGCGGATGATGCGTCGACCACCGTAGCGAAGGTGTCCGTCAGCGGACCCGCCGGTAGGCCGGGGTCACCTCGTTGACCGCGTCGCCGATGCGGTGGATCCGCAGCGCGTTGGTGGAGCCCGGCATGCCCGGCGGGCTCCCCGCGATCAGCACCACCAGGTCGCCCTCGCTGACCCGGCCGATCTTCAGCAGCTGCTCGTCGACCTGCCGCACCATCTCGTCGGTGTGCTCGACGGACTCGCTGATGAACGTCTCCAGGCCCCACGACAGGCTGAGCTGGGACCGCACCTTGGCGACCGGGGTGAACGCCAGCATGGGGATCGCGCTGCGTAGCCGGGACATCCGGCGCGCCGAGTCGCCGCTGGAGGTGAACGCGACCAGGTACCTCGCGCCGACCCGCTCGGCCACCTCCGCGGCGGCCTTGGCGATCACCCCGCCACGGGTGCGTGGCTGCCAGTCGATGGCCGAGATCCGGGCCATGCCGTGCTCCTCGGTGGCCTCCACGATCCGGGCCATCGTCCGCACGGCATCGATCGGGTAGGCCCCGATGCTGGTCTCCCCTGAGAGCATCACCGCGTCGGCGCCGTCGAGAACCGCGTTGGCGACGTCGGAGGCCTCCGCCCGCGTGGGTCGTGGCGCGGAGATCATCGACTCCAGCATCTGGGTCGCGACGATCACCGGCTTGGCGTTGCGGCGCGCGGCGTCCACGACCTGCGCCTGCAGGAAGGGGACGTCCTCCAACGGGCACTCCACCCCGAGGTCGCCGCGGGCCACCATGAACGCGTCGAACGCCGTGATCACCTCGGGCAGGTTGTCGATCGCCTGCGGCTTCTCGATCTTGGCGATCACCGGGAGGCGCACGCCCTCGGAGTCCATGACCGCTCGGACCGCCTCGACGTCCTTGCCGGAGCGGACGAAGGACAGTGCCACGACGTCCGCGCCGAGGTGCAGCGCCCAGCGCAGGTCCTCGGCGTCCTTCTCGGTCAGGGCCGGCACCGAGACGTTCACACCGGGCAGGTTGAGCCCCTTGTGGTTGCTGACCGTGCCGGGGACGACGACCCGGGTCCTGACGTCGGGACCGTCCACGGCGAGGACCTCCAGGCGGACCCGGCCGTCGTCCACGAGGATCTCCGCGCCGACGGACACGTCGCCGGGCAGGCCCTCGTACGTCGTGGAGCAGATCGACCCGGTGCCTGGCACGTCGCGCGTCGTGATGGTGAGCTCGGCGCCCTGCGCCAGGTGCACGGGCCCCGTGACGAAGGTGCCGAGCCGGATCTTGGGCCCTTGCAGGTCGACCATGATGCCGACGCTGTGCCCGGTGGCGTCGGACGCCTCCCGCACCATCCGGTAGGACGCCTCGTGGTCCTCGTGGCTCCCGTGGCTGAGGTTCAGCCGGGCGACGTCCATGCCGGCCGCCACCAAGGCCCCGATCTGCTGAGGCGTCGACGTCGCCGGCCCGAGGGTGCACACGATCTTGGCTCTCCGCACCCTCGAACCATACTCGCCCGGGTTTGATCGTTCCAACGCTGGCGCGGCCCGTCGGGGGGCGGATTCCCATGGGATGCAGGCGTTTCGCCGCTTCCCTCGACGTACGCGTCATGGGAAGCGGCAGGAAACCTCGATCCCATGGGAAACTGCCGAGCCGCAACCCGCCCCCGGACTAGATAGCTCGCCCTGGACCGCTCGGACTAGACGACCAGGGGCCGCGCCGTGGGAGGGATGGGGGCCGGCAGGGTGGTGGCGCCGGTGAGGTGGCTGTCGACGCCGGCGGCCGCGGCGCGCCCCTCCGCGATCGCCCACACGATGAGGGACTGGCCGCGGCCGGCGTCCCCCGCGACGAAGACGCCGGGCACGCTGGACTCATACGTCCGGTCGCGACGGATGTTGCCGCGCTCGTCGA
>JBIOYO010000212.1:0-2607 GCA_044870175.1 Nocardioidaceae bacterium
GGACCTCGACGCTGTTCGGCCAGGACCTGCTCGCCTCGGCCCGCGAGTACGTCGTGGGCGTGATCCTCCGGCTGCCCCTCGGACGGGTGGAGGGCGCCAGCACCGGCGACCTGGTCACGCGGGTCACCCGGGACGTCGGCACGATGAGCCGGGCCGTGCAGTTCGGCGTGCCGATGGCGGTCATCTCGCTGATCACCGTGGCGCTGTCCGTGGTGGCGATGCTGTTGAACTCGGTGCTGCTCTCGGTGGTCCCGCTGGCCCTGGTCGCCATGTCGATGGTCCAGGTACGCCGCTACCTGCGCCGGGCCCAGAAGTGCTACATCACGGAGGGCTCGACGTACTCGACGATCAACAGCGGGCTGACCGAGACCGTCGAGGGAGCCCGCACCGTCGAGGCGCTCGGGCTCGGCGCGGCCCGGGTCCGTGAAGACGAGGACGACATCGCCGTCTCTGCACAGGCCGAGCGCTACGGCATGACGCTGCGCAACCTGCTGTTCTGCGTCATCGACGTCGCCTTCAACGCCCCGAGGGTGCTGATCGTGCTGGTCGGCGCCTGGGGCTACAGCCGGGGCTGGCTGTCGCTGGGCCAGATCACGGCGGGCGTGCTGTACGCCGAGGCGGCGAGCGGTCCGCTGGACCGGCTGGTCGGCGAGGTGGACCGGCTGCAGGTCGCGGTCGCCTCCACCAGCCGGCTGCTCGGCATCGCCCTGGTCCCTCCCGACCGCACCCCCGGCGACGACCGGCCGGAGGGCCCCGGCCTGGTCGGGGAGGACCTGCGCTTCGCCTACCGCGAGGGCCACGACGTGCTGCACGGCATCGACCTGGCACTGGTCCCCGGCGAGCGGCTCGCCGTCGTCGGCCCAAGCGGGTCGGGGAAGTCGACACTGAGCCGGCTGCTCGCCGGGATCAACGGGCCGCGCACCGGGTCGGTGCGGGTCGGCGGCGTCGAGCTGACCCGGCTGCCGCTGGAGCTGCTGCGGACCGAGGTCGCCCTGGTGACCCAGGAGCACCACGTGTTCGTCGGCTCGGTCCGCGACAACATCCTCCTGGCTCGCGAGGACTCCTCCGACGAGGAGGTCTGGTCGGCGCTCCGCGCGGCCGGGTCGGCGGAGTGGGTGCGCCGGCTGCCGGCCGGGCTGGACACCAAGGTCGGCTCGGGCAACCTTGCCCTGACCCCCGCTCAGGCACAGCAGGTGGCGCTCGCGCGGCTGATCGTCGCCGACCCGCACACCCTTGTCCTGGACGAGGCGACCTCGCTGATCGACCCCCGCACGGCGCGGACCGTCGAAGGGGCGATGAGCGCGCTGCTGGACGGGCGCACCGTCGTGGCGATCGCCCACCGGCTCCACACCGCGCACGACGCGGACCGCATCGCCGTGGTGATCGACGGCCGGGTCGCTGAGATCGGCACGCACGACGAGCTCGTCGCGCACGGCGGCGAGTACGCCGCGCTGTGGCGTGCCTGGACCAGCTGAGTCGTCAGGGGCCAACCGGAGAACGCGCGCGGCAAGCGAGAGGGCGTTGCGGTGCGGCCGCTTCGCTGAAGCGACTGGATGATCATCTTGTGGCGAGTCTGACACCTGTGGGGGCTGGGCGTCGACGGGCTGATCGGCGGCAACGGCAGCTACGTCGAGGACGCCGGGCAGGTGGTCTTCCACCAGGTGCTCGACCCGGCCGTGGTGCAGCGCGCCGTGGACTGGATGGTCGCCGAGGACCTCGGCTTCTACCTCGAGTGCAACTCCGGGCTCTACGGCAGCGACAACCTCCCCGAGAAGGCCGCGATGGTGCTCGGCGGCGCCACTCCGGAGAACATCCAGAAGGTCCGCGAGGGCTTCCCGCACATGATCTACGGCACGACCGCCGGCCGCGACGACGTCAACAAGATCAGCTTCGTCCTGGAGCCCAAGGTGGACCTGGCCGAGCTGGCCCGCGAGCTCGCCGACCAGGCCAAGATCGACGCCTGGACCCTGACCGGCCACGGTGACGAGTTCGGCGAGTTCGGTCAGATCGGGGTCCACAAGGGCGCCGCCGTCGAGCGGCTCGCCGCCCACCTCGGCGTACCGCTGACCGAGCTGATCGGTTTCGGCGACGCCCGCAGCGACCTGGAGCTGCTCACCACCTGCGGCGCCGGAGTCGCCATGGGTAACGCCCCGGACGAGGTCAAGGCCGTCGCCGACCTGGTCACCGACCACGTCGACGACGACGGGCTGGCCAACGCCTTCCGCCGGCTCGGACTGACACGCGGCACAACGGGGCACGGCCTCCGCGGGCTGAACCCGACGCGGAGCACCCACCCACTGACAGGAGTCCGGTTCCACTAGGGCCGGCACAGCGGCACGACGGCGAGCGCGAGCGCTGCGACGACCGCGAAGCCCACCTGGAACGACGACGCGGCGGCGATCGCACCCACCACGACCGAGCCGGCCGCCGTGCCCGCGTCGAACCCGGCGTTCCAGACCGCGCTCGCAGTCGAGCCGTGACCGGGTCCCGCGCGCGCGAAGACGACCACGAGGGTGAGGCTCTGCGCGGCGCCGTACGACACCCCGAGCGCGGCCGCGCCGGCCACCAGGGCGACGCCCGAGGACCACGCCGCCGCGAGGGCGCAGA
>JBIOYO010000213.1:0-2322 GCA_044870175.1 Nocardioidaceae bacterium
TGGCACCCGGAGGCCGGCGTGGTGGTGCTGTCGGTCTGGCGCGAGCGGGAGTGCGTGTCGTCGTTCCGGCTCTCCGCCGACGACGTTCCCGTGCTGGTCGAGGTGCTCCGCGCCGGGCTGGACGCGGCGTACGACCAGCTGCGGCCCGCCGCCGGCGGCTGACCTCACGCGAACGCCCTGGGCAGCGGCAGCAGGAGGGCGTCGCGCAGCCGGTCAAGGTACTCGCGCCGTGGCACGCTGACCACGCCGAGCGAGGCGAGGTGCGGCGTGCGCCACTGCACGTCGAGGAGCCGCCGGCTGGCGTGCTCGTCCCGGAGCAGGTCGACCAGCGCCACCAGCGCCACCTTCGAGGCGTCCCGCTCCCGGTGGAACATCGACTCACCAGCGAACAGCCCGCCGACCGCCACGCCGTACAGGCCGCCGGCCAGCGCGCCGTCGCGCCATGCCTCGACGGAGTGCGCCCAGCCGAGGTGGTGCAGCCGCAGGTACGCCGCCTTGACCGGCTGGTCGATCCACCCCGACTCGCGCCGTGGGTCGGCGCAGCCCTCGACCACCTCGGCGAAGGCGGTGTCGACGCGCACCTCCATCCGGGCGCAGGACCGCCGGAGGGAGCGGGTGACGCGCATCCCGTCCAGCGGGAGGATGCCGCGCCGCTGCGGTGACCACCACAGCAGCCCGGCGCCCGTCGACGGGTCCGGCATCGGGAACAGGCCGGACCGGTACGCCGCGAGCAGCGTGCCCGGCTCCAGGTCGGCACCCGCCGCGACCAGGTCGTCGGCCGGCCCCCGCTCCGGGTCCGGGAAGACCCAAGGTGTGGGCATCGGCTCGACGGGCACGGAACCATCCAACCGGGTCTCCTGGGACCCGACCTGCCCGGTCGCCAACCGGTGGGCCGGTAGTTTCAAGACGTCAGCGACGAGGAGGGGACAGGAATGGGCACGGTCTCGACGATCGGCAAGAGGCTCGTGCCGCACGTGCCCAAGCTGGCCCCCGACCTCAACAGCAGCTTCGTCCACGAGTCGTTGCGGTTGGCGATCCGGGGCGCCGGCCCGCTGCCGCCCGCCGCCCGGGCCGCGGAGAAGCAGCTGGAGGAGCAGCAGGGCGACCTCGACAAGGGCATCCGCGAGGTGATCGAGAACCACGTGGCGTACGCGGCCGTGGAGGGGTTCCTCACCAATCTCGGCGGGCTGGTCACGGCGCCGATCACGATTCCGGCGAACGTAGCCGGCCTGGCGATGATCCAGGGCCGGATGGTGGCGGGCATCGCGCACCTGCGCGGCTACGACATCGAGGACCCGAGGGTACAGAACGCCGTCCTGTCGTGCCTGCTCGGCGAGAGCACCGTCACGACCCTGGTCAAGAAGCGAGAGCTGCCGGCCCGGCCGCTCGCCGTCGCCACGGCACCCGCCCACGACCCCGGCCTGGACAAGGTGGTCGCCGCCGAGGTGACGTCGTTCCTCGTCGAGCGGGTGGTCGGCAAGCAGGCCGCGACGGCGGTGTTCCGCCGGGTCCCCGTCGTCGGCGGGGCGGTCGGGGCCAGTGCCGACGCCTACGCCACGTGGCAGGTGGGCCGGTACGCCGCCCGCGAGATGCTCAGCCGCGCGCCGGCGATCGCTCAGCGCCCACGCAGCCGCCGGTAGCCGGCCAGGGCAACGCGCAGCACCGCGCTGTCGGCCGACGCGGCGACCACCCGGCGCTTGAACCGCGTCCACAGCCCGGCCTCGCGGCGGGCCTGGTCGCGCTCGGCGATGGCGCCGCGCAGCTCCGCCCCGAGGGCGTCGGTGCGGTCCCGCAGGGCCGCGGCCTGGCAGATCAGCGTGACGGTGGACTGCACGGCCACGTCGAGCACGTCGCCGGGGTCGGGTCGGTCGGGGTCGGTGAACGGCTGGTCCGGCGGCGCCGGCCGCAGCTCGTCGAGGTCCCCCACGACGTCGTACCCGCGCTCCTTCAGCGTGGCGATCCCGCTCTCTGCGAGCTCCGCGGTCCACGCGCGAACGTCCTCCGGCACGCCGAGCCGAGGGGAGCCGGTGCGCTGCGACAAGGTGCGGTGGGCTAGCACCTCGCGGACGAACTCGCGGTAGTGGCGTCCGGCGAGCACGCCTCCGTTGACCTCGCGGTTCACCATGCGCAGGAAGGAGGTCTCCGGGACGCCGAGCGACGGGTTCGCCCGGGACACCTGTGTGGTGTCCCAGGCGAGCGGGTCCAGGCCGAGGACGCCGGCGAAGCGCTCCCACAGCAGCGTCGGCGAGGCGCCGGGCTGGGGGACGGTGACCACGTGCACGTGGCCGGCCGGGAGCGTCGCACCCCACCGCTGCAGGATGT
>JBIOYO010000214.1:0-2097 GCA_044870175.1 Nocardioidaceae bacterium
GAGCCGCTGATGTTCATCAAGCCCAACACCAGCGTCGTCGGCCCGGGCGACCCGGTGTTCTACCCCCGCCAGACCCGCGAGCTGCACTACGAGGGCGAGCTGGCCGTGGTGATCGGCCGGATCTGCCGCGACGTGCCGGCCGAGCGGGCGGCTGACGTGGTCCACGGCTACACCGTCGGCAACGACGTCACGGCGCGTGACCTGCAGCGCCGCGACGTGCAGTTCACCCGCGCCAAGGGCTTCGACTCGTTCTGCCCGCTCGGCCCCTGGATCGAGACCGAGCTCGACCCGTCGGCGCTGTCGCTGCGCACCTACCTCAACGGCGACATCGTGCAGGACGGGTCCACCAAGGACATGGTCTTCGACGTGTCCGCGCTCGTCGCCCACGTCTCGTCGGTGATGACGCTGCTGCCCGGGGACGTGATCCTGACCGGCACCCCTGCCGGCGTCGGGCCCATGGAGGTCGGCGACGAGGTGGAGGTCGTGGTGGAGGGCGTCGGCGCGCTCACCAACCGGGTGGCCCGCCGTGACTGACAGCTCCGTGCGGGTCCGGTTCTGCCCGTCCCCGACCGGTGCCCCTCACGTCGGGCTCGCGCGGACCGCGTTGTTCAACTGGGCCTTCGCACGACATCACGGCGGCACCTTCGTGTTCCGGGTCGAGGACACCGACGCGGCCCGCGACTCCGCGGAGTCCTACGACACCCTGCTGGAGGTGATGCGCTGGCTCGGGTTCGACTGGGACGAGGGGCCCGAGGTCGGCGGGCCGCACGCGCCGTACCGTCAGTCCGAGCGCTACGACGTCTACCGCGACGTGGCCGCGCGGCTGCTCGAGGCCGGGCGCGCGTACTCCTGCTACTGCAGCCAGGAGGAGCTCGAGCAGCGCAACGAGCGGGCCCGTGCCGAGGGACGCACCCCCGGGTACGACGGTCACTGCCGCGCCCTCGACGCCACCCAGGTGAGGGCGTTCGAGGCCGAGGGCCGGCGCCCGGTCGTGCGGTTCCGCATGCCCGGCCGGGCGATCACGTTCGACGACCTGGTGCGCGGGGAGATCACGTTCCAGCCGGAGCACGTGCCCGACTACGTGCTCGTGCGCGGCAACGGCCATCCGCTGTACCCGCTGGTGAACCCCGTCGACGACGCGCTGATGGAGATCAGCCATGTGCTGCGCGGCGAGGACCTTCTTTCCTCGACGCCCCGGCAGATCGCGCTGTACGACGCCCTGCGCGAGATCGGCCTCGGCTCCGGCGGCGTGCCCCGCTTCGGGCACCTGCCCTACGTCATGGGACAGGGCAACAAGAAGCTCTCCAAGCGCGACCCCGAGTCCAACCTGCTCGGCTACCGCGAGCGCGGCTTCACCCCGGAGGGGTTGCTGAACTACCTGGCCCTGCTGGGCTGGGCGATCGCCGACGACCACGACGTCTTCTCCATGGAGGAGATGGTCGCCGCGTTCGACATCTCCCGGGTCAACCCCAACCCCGCGCGGTTCGACCTGAAGAAGGCCGAGGCGATCAACGCCGCCCACCTCCGCGCGCTGCCGCTCGACGACCTCGCGGACCGGATGGTGCCGTACCTGCAGGCGGCCGGGCTGCTCGCGGACGAGGTCACGCCGGAGCAGCGCGCGGTCCTGCTGGCGGCCGCCCCGCTGGTCGGAGAGCGGATGACCACGCTCGGGGAGTGCGTGGACATGCTCGGCTTCCTCTTCGTCGACGACCAACGGTTCCGTCGCGACCCCGCCGACGCCGCCAAGCTCCTGGACACCGACGACGGGCGCGCGGTCATCGAGGCTGCCCGCGACGCGCTGACCGGGCTGGCGAGCTGGGACGCCGGCTCCATCGAGGCGGCGCTGCGGACCGCGCTCGTCGAGGAGCGAGGGCTGAAGCCACGCACCGCGTTCGGGGCGGTCCGCGTCGCGGTCACCGGCAGGAGGATCTCGCCGCCGCTGTTCGAGTCGATGGAGCTGCTGGGGCGTGAGCGCTCGCTGACCCGGCTCGAGGACCGCACTCCGGGGGTGGCACGGTGAGCGAGGGCCCGCGGGAGCCGGGGCCGCAGACCGGCTGGCCGGAGCCCCGGCCGCAGGGCGGCTGGCCGCAACAACCC
>JBIOYO010000215.1:0-11102 GCA_044870175.1 Nocardioidaceae bacterium
GGAGGGCGACGACCCGGTCTGGAGCGTCGCGCCGTGGTTCCTCGCCATGCTGGCCGGTTCGGCTGCCGCCCTGCTGGCAGCGACCACGGCGGACCCGCGGCTCGGCCGGGCGAGCGCGATCGCCGCCGCGGTGCTCCTGGGAGCGCTCGGGCTGGTCGCGATCCTCTCGATCGGAGTCGGTTTCCTCCTCGCGGCCCTGCTCGCGGCCCTCGCGGCGGCCGCCGCGCAGCCGGCGACCACCTGACCGCGCCGGCATGGCCCTGGCGGTCTGCCTGCTGTTCGACCCGGGCACCGACGAGGTCATCCGCCGGCTGTGGCGACGCCTCGAGGACGAGGGCCTGGGCACCCTGCTGTCGCACACGCACGGCCGGCACGTGCCGCACCTCAGCTACGTGGCGCTGCGCCGGTACGACGCGGAGGCCGTCGTCGACCGCCTGAGCGGGCTGCCGAGCCGAGAGCCGCTCCACGTGCGCCTCGACGGGCTCGGCATGTTCCGGCGCAGCCGCTGCTGGCTGGCTCCGGCGATCCCGGTCGGTCTCGCCGAACGTCAGGCGGCGGTCGTCGAGGCCGTGACGGCCTCCGGCGCCGACCTGCACAAGCACTACCGGCCGGGGCTGTGGACGCCCCACGTGACGCTGGCGCCGCGGCTGCACCTGCGCGACCTCGCCTCGGTGGCCGCGTGCGTCAACGACGTGCTGCCCATCGAGGGCACGACCGCGCGGGCCGTCGTCATCGACACCAGCACCGGCGCGCGGCGGTCACTTCCGCACCTGGTCTGAACGCACGTCTCCTCAGTCCGGGAGCAGGCCGGGCAGCCGGACCGGGGGCAGGCTCAGCACGCCGGCGTACGGCGCCCCGAGCAGTGTCCGAAGGCCCGGGAGCAGCCGCGCCCAGGCGGCCGGCCCTTCGAGGCCGACACCGGTCTCGACCGCGTCGGAGCTCTCACGCGGCAGCAGCGCCTGCAGCGGGTTGGGGGCGGGGATGGTCCGCACGTCGACGTGCTCGCGGTCGACGCCGGCGCGCCGGCAGGCGTCGCGGATCGCGCTCTCCAGGCCGCCGAGGGTGTCGACGAGCCCCCGCTCGGCCGCGTCCGCACCGGTCCACACCCGGCCCCGGGCGACAGCACGCAGGTCGTCCACGGCCATCCCACGGTCGGCCGCGGCCTTCGCCGTGAAGTCGGCGTACACCTCGTCCAGCCACTGGTCGAGCAGGGCCAGCTCCTCGGCGTCGAAGGGCCGGTTGGTCGACAGCATCGCGGCGTGCCGCGACGCCGCGATCGTCTCGCGGGCGACGCCCCAGCGCTCCAGCGCGTCGCGGATCACCGGCTTGCCGGCCAGGACGCCGATCGAGCCGGTGATGGTCCCCGCGTCGGCGTGCACCGCGGAGCAGGGCATCGCGATGTAGTAGCCGCCGGACGCCGCGACCGACCCCATCGAGGCGACCACCGGCGTGCCCGACTCGCGCAGCACCAGGATCTCCCGGCGGATCGCGTCGGAGGCGACGTAGGAGCCACCGGGACTGTCGACGCGCAGCACGACCGCCGCGACCTTCTCGTCGCGACCGGCGGCTCGCAGCGCCGCGGTGAGCGGGTCGGAGCCGACGGCCGGGCCGCCGACGGGCGACCGGGCCGGTGGCCGGCCGAGGTGGATGGGGCCGGACGCCTGGACCAGGCCGATCACCGGCCGGTGGCGCGGCAGCCGAACCATCGGGCCGACCAGCGACTGCAGCGCGCCGGAGCCGTGCCGCTCGACGTAGCGCAGGGTCGGCTCGTCGACCCCGGTCCGGCGGCGCATGGCGGCGTACGCCTCGTCGCGGTAGCCGACCCGGTCGACCAGGCCGCGCCGGTGCGCCGTGGCCGCCGGCACCGGGCCGCCGTCCAGGATCGCCCTGACGTCGGCCGGGTCCAGCCGCCGGGCGGCGGCCACGTCGGCGACCACCGTCTCGGTCGCGGACTCCAGGAGCCGGGCCAACATCTCCCGGTTGGGCTCGGAGATCGAGGACCGCATGAACATGTCGGCGGCGGACTTGTACTCGTGCCGCTGGTGCAGCTCGGGCTGCACGCCGAGCCGGTCCAGTGCCTCGCGCAGGAAGACCGCTTCCGCCGCGAAGCCCAGCAGCCCGACCAGGCCGCTGGGCTGCAGCCAGACCTCGTCGAAGGCGGTCGCGAGGTGGTACGTCGTGGTGCCCGCGGAGAGCTCGCCGAAGCTGGGGCTCCACGCCAGCGTCGGCTTGCCGGAGTCGCGGAGCTCCGTCACTGCCGCGCGCAGCTCCCCTGACTGGGCGAGGGTCAGGGGCGTCGTGCCGACCGTCGCGACCAGCCCGGCGACCTCCGGGTCGTGCCGGGCCTTGCCGATGTGCTCGACCAGGGCGCGCAGGCTCGGCGTGTGCAGCGCCCGGAGCGCCTCCAGGGGGTTGGCCGGCGGCGCCTCGAGGACCCCCCGGCCGAGGTCCAGCTCGAGCAGCACCCGGCCGGGCGCGCCCGTGCCCAGTGGCGTACGGCGCAGCAGGGGCCTGACGGCGGAGGGAAGCCTCATGTCCAGCAGCGTAGGCGCGGCGCCGAAGCCGGCCGGCGAGCCTCAGCGCTCGTCGCTGGGGACGGTCTCGCGGTCGGCGGCCAGGTCCGGGTTGTGCTCGCGGACGAACTGGCGGGTCTCGTCGTACATGCGCTGGATGAACGCCTCCAGCTCGGTGGTCTCGACCCGCCACTGGCCGCGCCCGCCGATCTTGATCGCGGCCAGCTCGCCGCGACGGACCAGCGCGGTGACCTGTGCCAGTGACGTGTTGAGCACCTCCGCCACGTCGCTGAGCGTCAGGAACCGCGGTCCGTCCGGCATGAGGCCCACTATGACACCGTTTGCGGGGCGACCCGAGCGTTGGCGCGTCTTTGCATGTGGAAAACCGGGGGCGGGGCGGAACCAGGTCGCCTTGAGGCGTCATCATGGGGCGCGATGAGCCTCTCCACCAGCGCGCGCCGCCCCGCCGCGGCCCCGGCGCCCACTCCCGTGTCCGACCTGTCCTCGCCCCCGGCCGCCCGCGCGCGCCGACGGCAGTGGCGCGACCCGCGCCTCGCCGTCGGGGTGGTGATCGTGCTCGCGTCGGTGCTCCTCGGCGCCCGGCTGCTCGGCGGCGCCGACGACACCGTGGCGGTCTACCGGGCGACCGGCGACCTCGCCGCGGGCCAGCGGGTGGGGCCCGGGGACGTCGCCGAGGCGTCGGTGCGGTTCGCGTCCGCCGAGGACGCGGGACGGTACGTCGACGCCGGAGACGACCTGGCCGACGGGACCGTCCTGCTCCGCGACGTCAGCGAGGGCGAGCTGGTGCCGCGCAGTGCGCTGGGTGCGGCCGGCTCGGCCACCCTGACCGAGGTCCCGCTCTCCGTGGCCGACGACGCGGTGCCGGCCGCGGTCGGGCGGGGCAGCCTGGTCGACGTGTGGGTGACACCGGCAGACACCGCGACCGGACGGCCGGCCAAGGCGGTGCTGGTGCTCGACGACGTGCCCGTGCTCGCCGCCCCGGTCGGCTCGACCGCGCTGGGGCCCGAGACCACCCGGCAGGTCGTCGTCGGGGTGGACGAGTCCTCCACGGAGCTCGCCGCCGCGTTGGCCCGGATCGCCGCCGGGGCGGTCGTGCTGACCGGCCAGGCCGCGCGATGACGCAGCCGCGCGTCGCGGTGCTGGTCGCCGCGGGCGGCGCCGACTGGGAGACCGCCGTCCTGGAGCGCATCGCCGGCGCAGGCCCGGGGACGGTGCTGCTCAAGCGCTGCGTGGACCTCGCCGACCTGCTGGCCACCGCCGCGACCGGCACCGCACAGGCGGGGGTCGTCTCCGGCCGGCTGTTCGGCCTGGACGCGGACAGCGTGGCCCGTCTCCGCCGGCTCGGGGTCGGCACGGTCGCGGTCACGGACCCGCCGGAGGGCCCGTCCGAGGGGGCCGCGGACCGGGTGCGGCGCTGGGGCGTGGACGCGGTCGTGACGCCGGCAGAGCTCGACCGGCTCCCCGACCTGCTGCGCACCGCGGCGGCCGGCGCGGAGCGGACGGTCAGCGCACCCGGCCGGGACGCGGGCGACGGCACGGACATCGACGAGGCCTACGCCGAGCTGCTCCGCCTGGAGACCGACGGCCGGCCCCCCGCGCGCGGCAGGCTGGTGGCGGTCTGGGGACCGATGGGCAGCCCCGGCCGGACCACGGTCGCGGTGGGGCTGGCCGCCGAGATCGGCGCCCGGCAGGGGGCCGCGCTGCTCCTCGACGTCGACCCGTACGGCGGCGCGGTCGCCCAGCACCTCGGCCTGACCGAGGAGGTGTCCGGCCTGCTGGCGGCGGCCCGCCTGGCGGGCGGCGGCCAGCTCGACCGGGTGCGGCTGGCGGGGCTGGCCCGCCAGTCCGGGGCCGGTCTGCGCGTGCTCACGGGCCTGCCGCGCCCGGACCGGTGGAGCGAGGTCCGCTCACAGGCCTTCACCGACCTGCTGGACGTCGCCCGGAGCCTCGACCCGGTGGTCGTCGTCGACGCCGGCCCGGGCATCGACCGTGAGCCGCCCGACCCGTTCGACCCGGCTCCCGCGCGGCACGACATGACGCTGGGGGCCGTCGCCGAGGCCGACCGGCTGGTCGCCGTGGGGGCCGCTGACCCGGTCGGCCTCACCAAGCTGGCCCGGGGGCTGCTCGACCTCGTCGAGGTGCGGCCGGCCGGGGCCGACGTCGTCGTGGTCAACCGGATGCGGCCGAGCCTCGGCTGGTCGGAGCGGGAGCTGGTGTCGATGGTCGACCAGATCGCCCCGCGTGCCGTCGTGCGCTTCCTGCCCGACGACCGCGCCGCGACGGACCGGGCGCTGGTCGCGGGCCGGAGCCTGGTGGAGTCCGGCGACTCCCCGCTGCGCAGGGCGGTGGCCGGGCTCGCCGCCGACGTGACCGGCGCCGGCACGCCGGCACCGGCCGCCGCGTGGCGGGTCACGCGCTGAGCAGCAGGTACAGACCGCCGACGGTGTAGACGACCATCACCGCGAGCAGCGGGAGCTGCCCGGTGAGCTGGTGGCGCCGCGGCAGCAGCCGGACCGCCCGGTCGTGGGAGGAGATCACGGCCAGCACGTGACCGGTGACGATGGCGAGCACCTTGACCACGGCGAGCAGGGTCTGGTGCAGCGACAGGTAGTACCAGACTCCGAGGTCGGCCGTGCCGAGCAGGTTCGCACCCTCGCCCATCGGGTCGCTGAGGTAGGTGAGCGTCTGCATGCCCACCTCGACGAAGTAGCTGAGGTAGTGCGCCACCATGTAGCCCGCGACGATCGGCACCAGCGCATGGGCGAACAGCGTGGGCAGCGCCCACCGTGAGGTCCCGGCATGGACGCCGGTGAGCATGCAGGCGAGCGCGAACAGCCCGATCACGACGACGCAGAAGCCGACCAGGGCAAGGGTGTCGACGAGCACGAGGTCGACGGTCAGCCCCTGCTGGAACCGCACCCAGGTGCCCGAGCCGGAGAAGCTGTCGAACGCCGTGCTGCCCAGCAGCACGCCGACGGCCGCGAGCAGTCCCGGCACGGCCGGTGTGCCGTCGAGGTTGGCCAGTGGCGAGCGGACCACCCTGGCGCCGTCGGCGGTCCGGCCCCACACCGACAGGTGTGCCAGCAGGGTCGAGTAGGCCTCGAAGGGGTCGGCGGCGGCGATCCAGCGGTCCCCGAACAGCACCGCGCCCACGAGGACCACCACGACGTACACGGCGAACCACAGCCGAACCGGCGCGAGGTACGTCGAGCCGGGGGAGACCAGCTCCAGCCACACGAACGCGAGCAGGCCGAGCGCCGCGGGCCACAGGCCCACCCGGTCCGGCAGCCGCACCAGACCCACGCCCGGGTCGTGCCGCACCAGGCGGCAGACCAGCAGGTGCCCCGTGCGCAGCGGGTTCACCGCGGCGTAGAACGGCCCGACCAGCAGCGAGGCCGGCACGATGCCGACCCACAGCAGCACGTAGACCACGCCGAAGGTCGGGTTGGTCAGCCGGTCCGGGCCGGCCAGGGCCGCCCAGGAGACCCACGCCGCGAAGGCCAGGCCGAGCGCTCTCGCCGTCCAGGCCAGCTCCGGTCCGTCCACGACCCGCACCGCCCAGCCCGGGAGCGGCCGGCCCTGGGTCGCCGCGTCGTACCGCGGTGAGCGCCAGGCCAGTGCCAGCACCACGAAGGACACCGCGAGAGCGGCGGCGCCGCCGGCCAGCGCGTACTCGAACGGGATGGGGAGGTCGGCGGCACCGCCGATGCCGTGGGTGACGATCATCGCCTTGTCGCTGCGCTCCTCCCGGACCGGCGTTCACCGCCCGTCATGCAAGAATCGCACGGCATCCTCGGGGCGGGGAAAGGGGTGACCATGGTCGACCGGCTCAGGTCCGGCGACGTCGCCGTGCTCGCCACCGAGTCCGACCGCACCCCCATGCACCTGGCCACGCTGGAGCTCTTCGACCCCCCCGGCGACGGCTTCGGCTACGAGCGGCTGGTCTCCCTCGTGGCCGACCGGCTGGCCTTCGTCCCGCGCTACCGGCAGCGCCTCCTCGGTGCCGCCGGGGGGTGGCTGACGCCGGTCTGGGTCGACGACGAGGGGTTCGACCTCACCTACCACGTCCGCGAGTCGGCGCTGCCTCGTCCGGGCACGATGGACCAGCTCCGCGAGCTGGTCGCGCGGATCCTGCCCCGGCCACTGGACCGCTCCCGACCGCTGTGGGAGATGTACCTGATCGAGGGACTGGAGGGCGACCGGTTCGCGATCCTGTCCAAGTCGCACCAGACGCTGGTCGACGGGATCGCCACCATCGACCTCGGCCAGGTGATCCTCGACGTCGGCCCCGAGCCCCACACCCGCATCGCCGACGACTGGAGGCCGCGGCGCCCGCCGCACAAGGCCCGGTTGCTCGCAGGAGAGGTCAGGGCCCGCCTCGGCAGACCCGCCTCGGCAGGCTCCGCCCTTCGGCAGCACCTGGGCGGCGTCACGCGCTCCGCCGCCACCGCCGGGATCCGGATGCTGGAGCTCGGCTCCGGCATGGTGTCCACGGTCGGCACCCGCCGGACCCAGCCGGACACGCCGCTCGCCGCGACCGTGTCCCGCCAGCGCCGGTTCATGACCGTGCGGACCGACCTCGACGACTACCGGGCCGTGCGCCGGTTCCACGGCGGCACCGTGAACGACGTGGTCCTCGCCACGGTCACCGGCGCGCTGCGGTCCTGGCTGCTCACCCGTGCCGAGCCCGTCGACAGCAGCCGCTCGCTGCGCGCGATGGTGCCGATGGGCGTGATCGACAACGACCTCGAGCCGACCTCCCTGGGCAGCCAGGTCACCGGCACCCTGCTGAGCCTGCCGATCGGGGAGACCAGCCCCGTGGTGCGTCTGCATCAGGTGTCCTACGCGCTGCGAGCGCACAAGGAGACCGGCGGCGCGGTGTCGGCGCTGCGCCTGATCGGCGTGGGCGGGTTCGCGCCGACGACCTTCCACGCGCTCGGCGCCCGGGTCGCGGCCGCGGTGCCGCCGAGGTCGTTCGACCTGGTGGTCACCAACGTCCCCGGCCCGCAGTTCCCTCTCTACGCCGCGGGCGCGCGGATGCTGGAGAGCTACCCGGCGCAGCCGCTGCTGCCCGGCCACGCGCTGGCGATCGGGGTGACGTCGTACGACGGCGGCGTCTACTACGGCATCACCGCCGACCGCGACGCCATCCCCGACGCCGACGTGGTCGGCCAGTGCGTCACCGAGGCGCTCGCGGAGCTGGTCGACACCACCTCGGACTCCAGGCTGCGCGCCCCGCGCGGCCGCCAGCGCGCGCCGCGCGGTCGCAAGCCGGCCCCCGAGGTCTGACCCACCCACCACTGGCCGCGTGCTGTAGAACCTGTCCTATGGGAACTGACCACGACGAGGTGGAGATCAAGCTCGACGTAGCCGAGGAGGTCGAGCTGCCCTCTCTCGACGAGGTCGTCGGCACCGCCGGGGTGGCGGCGGTGGCCGAGCCCGAGGACATCGACCTCGAGGCGACCTACTTCGACACCGGCGACCTCGCCCTGGCCAGCGCCGGGGTCGTGGTCCGACGGCGCGTCGGCGGCGCCGACGAGGGCTGGCACATGAAGCTGCGCACCAAGGAGGCCCGGCGTGAGGTGCACCTGCCGCTCAGCCGGGCCAAGCGCAACCCGCCGAAGGTGTTCCGGGACACTCTGCAGGTCATCGCCGGCGACCGGCCGACCGGCCCGGTCACCGTCCTGCGCACGCATCGAAGGGTCTACCGGCTGCTCGACGAGCAGGGCGCCGTGCTCGCCGAGGTGTGCGACGACCGGGTGACCGCCAGCAACCCGCTGCCCACCGAGCCGGCGCCGCCCGACCTGACCTGGCGGGAGTGGGAGGTCGAGCTCGTCGCAGGCGAGCCCGAGCTCCTCGACGCGGTCGCCGAGGTGCTGCAGCGTGCCGGCGCTGTGCCCACCACGCGGCCTGCGAAGCTGGCCCGGGCGCTCGGCGACCGGCTGCCCGCGCCGGTGGAGCACCCGTACGGGCCGCTGCGTCGCAAGGGGCCGTCCCGTGCGGTGGCCGGGACCCGGATAGCCGAGCAGGTGGGGGAACTGCTGCGCTGCGACCCGCTGGTCCGTCTCGACGCCGAGGACTCCGTGCACCAGATGCGGGTCGCCTCCCGCCGGCTGCGCAGCGCCCTGGCGACGTACCGGCCGTTGTTCGACCGCGCCGTGACCGACCCGCTGCGCGAGGAGCTGAAGTGGATCGGCGCCGTGCTGGGCGATGCCCGCGACGCGGAGGTGATCCGCGAGCGGCTCCGCCAGGCGGTGGCCGAGGAGCGTCCGGACCTGCTGGTCGGCCCGGTCGGCTACGTCGACCGGCGGCTGGCCGAGGGCTACTCCGAGGCGCACGCCGCCTCGGTCGAGGCGATGAGCAGCGACCGGTACCGCGCGCTGGTCGCGGGCCTGACCTCGCTGGTCGACTCGCCGCCGTGGTCGGAGCGGGCCGAGTGGCCCACGCGCGACCTGCTCCTGGCCCGGGTCCGCCATGACCGCAAGCGGGTGGCCCGGGCGGTGAAGGCCGTCGACCAGGCCGCCGACACCGACGAGCGCAACCAGCTGCTCCACGACGTGCGGAAGGCCGCCAAGCGGGCCCGGTACGCCGCCGAGCCGCTGGTCGAGCTGTTCCCCGACGACGCGCCCACCTTCGTGGACGCCTACAAGGAGGTGCAGTCGACCCTGGGCGACCTGCACGACACCGTCGCCAGCCGCGCGGCGCTGCGGCGGCTGTCGGCCGAGGCCAGTGGCGAGCGGTACGACACCTTCAGCTACGGCGTGCTCTACCTGCGCGAGGAGGCCGCCGGCGAGGCGTACCACGCGGCGTACGCCGACGCGCTGGCCGTCGCCGAGGACAAGCAGGTGCGCGCCTGGCTCAGGGGCTGAGGTCCCGCTCGTCCGGCGCTCCTTGTCCGGCCCTGTTCGTCCGGCCACGCGCGTGACACGATCGAGGGCATGGACGCGATCACCTCCCCACCCGCTCCGGTCAACGAGCCACCACTCACCTACGCGCCGGGCAGCCCGGAGCGCGCCGCCCTGGAGAAGGAGCTGGCCGCGCAGGAGGGCAGGCAGCTGGAGCTGACCGCCACGATCGGCGGCCGCAAGGTGATGGGAGGCGGCGAGGAGACCCCCGTGGTCCAGCCGCACGACCACCAGCACGTGCTCGGCGTGCTGCGGAACTCCACGAAGGCCGACGCGCAGGCGGCCGTGGAGGCGGCCGCGGAGGCGGCGCCGGCGTGGCGCGCGCTGCCCTTCGACGACCGTGCCGCCGTGCTGCTCAAGGCCGCCGACCTGCTCGCCGGGCCGTGGCGGCAGCGGCTCAACGCGGCCACCATGCTGGGCCAGTCCAAGACCGCGGTCCAGGCCGAGATCGACTCCGCCTGCGAGCTCATCGACTTCTGGCGGTTCAACGTCGCCTTCGGCCGGCAGCTGCTCGCCGACCAGCCGGTGGCCAACAGCCCCGGCGTCTGGAACCGCACCGACCACCGCCCGCTGGAGGGGTTCGTCTACGCCATCACGCCGTTCAACTTCACCGCGATCGCCGGCAACCTGCCCACCGCGCCGGCGCTCATGGGCAACACGGTCGTGTGGAAGCCCGCTCCCACCCAGCAGCTGGCCGCCCACCTGACCATGGAGCTGCTCGAGGCCGCCGGCCTGCCGCCGGGCGTGGTCAACATGCTGCCCGGTGACGGCCTGGAGGTCTCCGAGGTCACCTTGACCAGCCACGACCTGGCCGGCATCCACTTCACCGGGTCGACGCCGACGTTCCAGCGGCTCTGGGTCACGGTGGGCGAGAACCTCACCGGCTACCGGTCCTACCCCCGCATCGTCGGCGAGACCGGCGGCAAGGACTTCGTGGTCGCGCACCCCTCGGCGGACCCCGACGTGCTCCGGGTGGCGCTGACCCGTGGCGCGTTCGAGTTCCAGGGCCAGAAGTGCTCCGCGGCGTCGCGCGCGTACGTCGCGCGCTCGGTGTGGGACCGCATGCGCGACGACTTCGTCGCCGGGGTCGACGCCCTCCCGATGGGCGACGTCACGGACCTGTCGAACTTCATGGGCGCGGTGATCGACGCTCGCGCGTTCGCCAAGCACTCCGCGGCGATCACTCGTGCCAAGGACAGCGACGACCTGCAGGTCCTCGCCGGCGGCGAGGTGGACGACTCGGTCGGCTGGTTCGTCCGCCCCACCGTGGTGCAGGCCGACGACCCTACCGACGAGATGTTCGGCACCGAGTACTTCGGCCCGATCCTGGTCGTGCACGTCTTCGACGACGACCGCTTCGAGTCCGTCGTGGACCAGATGGAGTCGTTCGCGCCGTACGCGCTGACCGGCGCCGTGATCGCCCAGGACCGCGAGGCGATCGCCTGGGCCATGGAGCGGCTCCGCTTCGCCGCCGGCAACTTCTACGTCAACGACAAGCCCACCGGGGCCGTGGTCGGGCAGCAGCCGTTCGGCGGCGCGCGCGCGTCGGGCACCAACGACAAGGCCGGCTCGCTGCAGAACCTGCTGCGGTGGACCTCCCCGCGCTCGCTGAAGGAGACCTTCGACCCGGCCCGCGACCACCGCTACCCGCACCAGGGCCTGG
>JBIOYO010000216.1:0-2122 GCA_044870175.1 Nocardioidaceae bacterium
GGCTCGCGGCGCCGGTGCAGCACCTCGACGTCGTAGCAGGCCGGGACCGCCGGGTTCACCAGGCCGCTCCGAGACTGGCGGCGGCCTGCACGCCTGACCGGCAGCCGTCCTCGTGGAACCCCCAGCCGTGGTAGGCGCCGGCGAAGGCGAGCACGCCGTCGTTCAGGGCGGGCAGCCGCCTCTGCGCGGACACCGCCTCGGGCGTGTAGACGGGGTGGCGGTAGGCCATCTGCTCGACCACCTGGCCGGGGTCGATGGTGCCGGGGTCGTTGAGCGTCACCAGGAACGTCTCCGGCGTGCCGAGCCGCTGCAGGCGGGTGAGGTCGTAGCTGACCTCGACCGCGGAGGCGGGCGAGGAGCAGGAGCGCATCAGGTAGTTCCACGAGGCGCGGGCCCGTGGGGCCCGGGGGAGCACCCGCTCGTCGGTGTGAAGCACCGTCCGGTTGGCGGAGTAGCCGAACGCTCCCAGGACGGCGCGCTCCAGCGCCGTCGGAGCGCCGAGCAGGGCCAAGGCGTCGTCGGGGTGCGTGGCGAGCACGGCCGCGTCGAACCTGGACGTCTCGTCCGCGTCGTCCCTGACCTCGACCCCGCCGTCGACACGGGTCACGGCGCGGACCGGCGTCGTCGTGCGCACGGCGGTCAGGTTCGCAACGGCCCGGTCGACGTAGGTTCGCGAGCCGCCGACGACCGTGCGCCACTGCGGGGAGCCGGTCACCGCCAGCATGCCGTGGTTGGCGAGGAACTCGAACAGGTACCGGGCCGGGTAGCGGCCGGCGACGTCGGCCCCGCAGGACCACACGCACGAGACGAGGGGGTTGACGAAGTGTGAGCAGAAGAACGGGCTGAACCGGCCCTCGGCGAGGAAGTCGTCGAGCGGTCGCAGGTCGTCGGCGGGCGAGCCGAGCAGGGCCCGGGCGCGGCGGTGGAACCTGGGCACCTCGGCGAGTAGGCGCAGGTACCGCCCGCGCAGCGCGGTGCCCGTGGTCGGGAACAGCCCGGACGGGCCGCGCGCCCCGGCGTACTCCAGCCCACACTGCCGGCAGCTCACCGACATGCTCATCTCGGCCGGTTGCGTGGCCACCCCGAGCTCGGCGAGGAGCCGGACCAGCAGGGGGTAGGTGCGGTCGTTGTGCACCAGGAAGCCGGTGTCGACGGCGAGCAGCCGGCCGCGGCTGTCGGTGACGTCGTGGGTGTGCGCGTGCCCGCCGAGCCGGTCCTCCGCCTCGTAGACCGTGACGTCGGCGGTCCGCTGCAGCAGGTACGCCGCGGTCAGCCCGGACACCCCGGCACCCACGACCGCCACCCGGCGCCGATGGCGCTGCGACATTGCCCCTCGCCTCGCTTTCCGTGGCCTAGTCGTCTAAGGTTTGTCCAATGTATAGCGGAGAGTGTGCGGTGACTCAAGGCGGAAGTCCAGAGGTAGCGGACAATCTTGTCGATGGATTGTCTAAGTCAGGGAGGATGTCCGGGTGTACACGATCAAGCAGGCGGCCCAGGTGACCGGCGTGCCCGGGGACACTCTGCGCGCCTGGGAGCGCCGGTACGGCGTCGTGGCGCCGGCCCGGTCCGAGGGCGGCTACCGGCTCTACGACGACGACGCGATCCGCCTGATCCAGCAGATGCGGGCCCTGGTGGACGCGGGCTGGTCGCCGGCCCGGGCCGCGGAGCACCTCCTGAAGCACGACGGCACCGCGGACCGGACGCCGGCGATGGCCGGGGTCTCGCTGGACGCCCTGGCCCGGTTCGCGGCCACGTTCGACGCGGCAGGGACCGACCGTGCCCTCGACCAGGTGTTCGGGCACAGCGGCTTCGAGCGCGCCGTGGACGAGTGGCTGATGCCCGCCCTGGTCCGGCTGGGTGAGGCCTGGTCGCGCGGGGAGGCCTCCATCGCCGGGGAGCATCTGGTCAGCGCCACCGTGCAGCGCCGGCTCGCCGCGGCCTTCGAGGCGGCAGGGCGTGCCGACGGCGCCCCCCGCGTGCTCAGCGGTCTTCCGCCCGGCGCCCGTCACGAGCTCGGCGCCCTCGCGTTCGCCACCGCCGCCCGACGGGCCGGGCTCGACGTGGTCTACCTGGGCTCCGACCTCCCCGAGGAGAGCTGGGTGCGGGCCTTCGAGGTCACCGG
>JBIOYO010000217.1:0-6726 GCA_044870175.1 Nocardioidaceae bacterium
CCGGTGGCGGCGTCGTCGTCGAGGTCGGGAAGGACGTTCAGCAGGTGCGCGGCCACACCCAGCGACCCGGCGGCCACCATCATCCAGCCCGGTGCCCATACGGCCGGGTCACCGGCGAGGCTGACCAGGGAGGGCAACGTGCCGAACGCGACCGCGTAGGGCGCCCACGACCACGCCGTGGCCTTGACGCCGAGGTTGTAGGCCTGTCCGGAGCCGACGTGGAGCACGACGTTGACGAGGCCGGCCGCCCAGCCGAGGGCCGCCGAGAGCAGCAGGCAGGCGGCCGCGGCGGCGGTCAGCGCGACCGCCACCGCGCGCGGTGAGACCGCTCCGGTCGCCAACGGCTTGTCGCCCCGCCCGACCCGGCGGTCACGGCCGGCGTCCAGCAGGTCGTTCCCCCAGCCGATCGTGAGCTGACCGGTGAGCACGGCGGCCGTCACGAGCACCGCCGTACCGGTGTCGAGTCCGGCGGACACCGAGAGCAGGGCGGTGAGGACGGTGACCGCCACGGTCGGCCCGGGATGCGCCGCCCTGAGCACGGCCAGCGGCTCGCGCCTCGTCATCGCCGCGAGCCCGGACACTCCACGACCCTAAGGGGCAGCCCGACGCGTCCGAGGCAAGGGGTCCTCAGCGCACCCGCACGGTCACCGGTGAGCCGACCTCGACCGTTCGGCTGACCGTGCAGAGGAACTGGTTCGAGCGCTCGACGGCGCGTGGCAGCGACGCCCGGGCCTGGTCCCCCGCCTCTCCCTCCGGGAAGTCCACGCCGATCGTGACCTCGATGCCGGTCAGCCGGTTGCCGTGCTCGTCACGGATCTT
Organism: Nocardioidaceae bacterium; assembly: GCA_044870175.1. Classification (GTDB taxonomy): domain Bacteria; phylum Actinomycetota; class Actinomycetes; order Propionibacteriales; family Nocardioidaceae; genus JBIOUF01. The sequence goes on from JBIOYO010000217.1 coordinate 820, forward strand.
CTCGCCCTCGACGCGCAGGTCCATCCGCGTCGCCTCGGCGCGCTTGGCGGTGATGTAGTCCACATCCATCGCGGTGCACGCGGCGATGGCGGTGAGGAGCAGCTCGACGGGGGAGAACTCCTCGTCGTTGCCCTCCCCCACGACCATCGAGCCACCGCGGACGTTGGTCGCTCGCAGTCGCGCCTTGCTCAGCCGGACGAGCTCGACGGACCTGGGGTTGTCGGCCATCCGGCCAGCCTAGGCTGAGCTCGTGGAGCGTCCGCGCAGACCGGGCCCGAGCGGCCGGGTCCGGGTCGTCGAGTACGCCGACGGGGAGGTCCGCCGGCGCGAGGACCGGCTGGCCACCGAGGAGCCGCTGGAGGTGCGGCTGGCGTGGCCCGGAGCTCCGGCGCGGCGGGTCGGGGTCACCATGCGCACGCCCGGTCACGACTTCGAGCTGGCCGCGGGCCTGCTGCACGCCGAGGGGGTGCTCGCCGGCGACGACATCGCGAGGGTGGCGTACTGCACCGACCAGGCGCTGGCACCCGAGCAGGAGCTCAACGTCGTGACGGTCACGCTGCGCGGCCTGCCGAGGCGCGACCCTGGCCGGCGTACCGACACCGCTCTCGCGGCCGCCTCCGCCTGCGGGGTCTGCGGCACGCAGAGCATCGGCGAGGTCACCGCGCTGGCCGCCGTCCGAGGCACCCGCCCGCACGCCGGGCCGGTCGCGGCGGGCATGCTCCGGGGCCTGCCCGACCGGGTGCGTCCGACGCAGCGGGTCTTCGCCGCGACCGGTGGGCTGCACGCCGCCGCGCTCGTCGACGCCTCGGGCGAGCCCCTGGTGGTGCGCGAGGACGTGGGCCGCCACAACGCCGTCGACAAGGCCGTCGGCGCCCGGCTCCTGGCGGGCCGGCCGACGAACGCGGCCGTGCTGCTGGTGAGCGGGCGAGCCGGCTTCGAGATCGTGCAGAAGGCGGTCGCCGCCGGGGTCGGCGTCCTGGCCTCGATCGGCGCCCCGTCCTCGCTCGCGGTGCGGCTCGCCGACGAGGCCGGACTGTGCACGGTCGGCTTCTTGTCGGCGCGGCGGTTCGTGGTGTACTCCGCTCCGGAGCTCGTGGTCGCCTGACTCGGCGTGTGCGACCGGGTTCTGTCGGAGCCGCGTCCTACCTTGCGGGTGTGCGCCTGCTCCACACCTCCGACTGGCACCTGGGCCGTTCGCTGCACGGCGTCTCCCTGCTCGACGCCCAGGCGGCTCACCTCGACCACCTCGTCGAGACGGTGGTCGCCGAGCGGGTCGGCCTGGTTGCCGTGGCCGGTGACGTCTTCGACCGGGCGCTGCCGCCCGTGGACGCCGTGGAGCTGGCCTCCGAGGCGTTCGCGCGGCTCGCGGCCACGGGCACCCGGGTGGTGGTGACCAGCGGCAACCACGACTCGCCGGTCCGGCTCGGGTCCAACGCGCGGCTGGCCGACGCCGCAGGCGTGCACCTGCGCACGCGCTGGCAGGACGTCGGCCGGCCGGTGCTGGTCGACGACGAGCACGGCACCGTGGCGGTCTACGGGCTGCCCTACCTCGACCCCGACGCCGTCCGGCAGTCGTGGACGCTGCCGGTGCGCAGCCACGAGGCTGCGCTCACGGCGGCGATGCAGCGGGTCGCGCGCGACCTGGCCGGCCGGCGGCCGGCGAGGTCGGTCGTGCTCGCGCACGCGTTCGTCGCCGGGTCGGCCGACAGCGTCGCGCCCATGGCCAGCGACAGCGAGCGGGACATCTCCGTCGGCGGCGTCCAGCTCGCCCCCACCGCGCTGTTCCGCGACGCCTCCTACGCAGCGCTCGGGCACCTGCACGGCGCGGCGACGCTGACCCCCTCGGTGCGCTACAGCGGCTCACCGCTGGCCTTCTCCTTCTCCGAGGCGGAGCACGTCAAGGGCTCCTGGCTGGTCGACCTCGGGCCCGAGGGGGTCCGCGCGGCCGACCTGGTGCCGGCGCCCGTCCCACGCCCGCTGCGCGTGCTGCGCGGCCGGTTGGACGACCTGCTCGGCGACCCGTCGCTGACCGGCGCCGAGCGGTGCTGGCTCTCGGTCGCGCTCACCGACGCGCGCCGGCCCCAGCACGCGATGGAGCGGCTCCGCACCCGGTTCCCGCACACGCTGCACCTGGTCTTCGAGCCGGCGGTGACCGCCTCGGCCAGCCGACGCGTCACCCCGCGTGTCGTAGGGCGCAGCGACCTCGACGTGGCCCTCGGCTTCGTCCAGGAGGCGCGTGACCTGGAGGCGACCACCGAGGAGGCGCTGCTCCTCCAGCTGGCCTGCGACGCCTGCCGTCGCGACGAGGACCGCGACGCCGACCACCTCCGCCGCACTCCCCCGCCGGCCGGGCAGGAGGCCGGCTGATGCGGCTGCACCGACTGACGCTCACCGCGGTCGGGCCGTTCGCCGGCACCGAGCGGGTCGACTTCGACGAGCTGGCCGAGGCGGGCGTGTTCCTGGTCACCGGAGCGACCGGGGCCGGCAAGAGCAGCCTCCTCGACGCCGTCTGCTTCGCCCTCTACGGCGTCGTGCCCGGCCCGCGCGGCGCCAAGGGCCTGCGCTCGGACCACGCCGGCCCGGACGTCGCCCCCGAGGTGACGCTCGACTTCAGCGTCGGAGGACGTCGCTTCGTCGTACGCCGGTCACCGGAGTGGACCCGCCCGCGGCGCTCCCGCGCCGGAGTCACCACGGTCCGCGCCGCCGCGTCGCTCCTGGAGACCACCGACGGTGTCGAGCGCCTGGTCAGCAGCCGCGCCCAGGAGGTCGGCCACACGGTCACCGGGCTGCTGCAGCTCAGCTCGGCCCAGTTCCAGCAGGTGGTGCTGCTGCCGCAGGGCGGCTTCGCCACGTTCTTGCGGGCCTCGTCACAGGAGCGGCACGACGTGCTCCAGCAGCTGTTCCACGCGCGGCGGTTCGCCGACATCGAGACGTGGGTGCACGAGCACAGCCGTGCGCTCCGCGCCGCTGCTGGCTCCGCGGCCGACGAGGTGCGCCGGCACGCGCACACGCTCGCGGACCGGGCGGGCGGGTCTCTGCCCCACGCGGTCGATGACGACACACTCGCGGCAGCCGGCGCAGGTCCGCTGGTGCGCTGGGCCGACGGGCTCGTCGCCGCCGCGGACAGGCAGGCCGCTGACACGCGCGAACGCCGGCTCACGGGCGAGCAGCGGCGTGACCAGGCGGTCGCGACCCACCAGGAGGCACGGCGGCGCGCCGACCTGGCCGCTCGGCGGGCCGCAGCCACGGCCGTGCTCGACGAGCTCGAGCAGACCGCGCCGGAGGCGAGCAGCCATGCTGCTGCCCTGGCCGACGCGGAGCGCGCCGCCCGGGTCACGCCGCTGCTCGGCCTGCTCGACGAGGCCGACCGCGCCGCAGCCGACTGCGACCAGGCACTCACCCGGGCACTCGGTCGCCTGCCCCCGACGGTCGGAGCCGCCTCCGCCGGCGGTTCTCCTGACGCAGGGGAGCTCGCGATGCTGCACACCGCCCGCCGCGACGCGCTCGCCACGCTGGTCGCCCTGCTGCCCCGGGAGGACGAGCTGCGCCGGGCCGAGCGGCAGCGCGCGGAGGCGGCTGCGGGCTTCCACGACGCGCGGACCGTGGCCGACGACCTCCGCAGGCGCTGTGCCGCCCTGCCCGGACGGCTCCGGGAGCTCGGCACCAGGCTGGAGGTGCTCACCGACGAGGCGGCAGAGGCGGATCTGCTGGCCACGAGGACCAGCGCGGCGCGTGGCGTCCACGAGGCCGCCGCGGCGCTCGCCGGCGTCCAGGCGACCGCGCTCGACGCCCGGGCCGCCGCGGTGCGGTCACGAGCGGGTGCCGTCTCCGCGCAGGCAGAGCTCCTCGGCCTCGTCGAGCGCAGGCTTGTCGGGATGGCGGCCGAGCTCGCGGGTGCGCTCGAGGACGGCGACCCCTGCCCGGTCTGCGGCAGCCCCGAGCATCCCGTGACTGCCACACCCGTCGCGGACCCGGTGGCCGCCCAGGACATCGAGGCGGCCCGTCGGCTGGTCGAGATGCGGCAGGCCGAGGCCGCCGAGGCAGAGCGGGCCGCGGCCGAGGCCGCGGCGCGTGCAGAGCGCGTCGCCGACGCCGCAGCGGGTCGTGACGAGGTCACGGCTCGCCACGAGCTGGCGGAGCTGGCAGGGGCTGTGGAGCGCGCGACCTCTGCGGCGGTGGAGCGCGACACCGTGGCAGAGGACCTCCGCCTTCTCCGCGAGTCCGAGCAGGACCTCCGCTCCCGGTTGACCGACGCGGTCTGCGTCGAGACCGCTGCTGAGGCGCGCGAGGACACCGCCCAGCGCGAGGTGGAGCGGCTGGCGGCCGAGCTCGCGCAGGGTGTCGACAGTGCCTGCTGGCACGCTCCCGACGCAGGGACCTCGCCGCGACCGCGGCTCACCGAGCTGGTCGAGGCGGCCCGCACGGAGGTGCACCTGCTGGAGCGGGCCGCGCACGCTGCGAGGACCGCCTCGCACGCGGCCGCCGAGCGCGACCGGCTGCGTGCCCGCGCCGAGGCGGCCGCGGCCGAGGAGGGCTTCCCCACCGCGGAGCTAGCGCGGTCCCGCGTGCTCGCGCCCGGTGACCGGCAGCGCCTGGAGTCGCAGCTCGCCGAGCGCCGCCGCAGGCACGAGCACGCTGCGGCCGTGCTGGCCGACCCGGACGTGGCGGGGCTCGACGAGTCCGATTCGGTCGATCTGACGGCGTCCTCCTCGGCGCTGGCGGTCGCCCAGGCGGCGTACGACGAGGCGGTCCGGGTCGCTCATCTCACCGAGGACGCCCGGAGCGCGACCACACGGTCAGCGGCCTCGTTGCGAGATGCCTTGCTGGCCTGGCTGCCGCGTCGTGACGAGGCGTCGACCGCGGAGACGATGGCCCGTCTGGTGCGGGGCACCGGGGCCGACAACCAGCTGCAGATGCGGCTCTCGGCGTACGTTCTCGCCACGCGGCTCGACCAGGTCGTCGACGCCGCCAACGAGCGGCTCGGCCACATGCGAGAGCACCGGTACCTCCTCGAGCGCACCGCCAGGGCGTCCCGGAGGGGGTCTCCGGCAGGGCTCGGCCTGCAGGTCCTCGACCTGTGGACCGGTGACGCGCGCGACCCTGCCACCCTGTCCGGGGGGGAGACGTTCGTCGTGTCGCTGGCGCTCGCCCTCGGCCTTGCCGACGTGGTCACGCACGAGGCCGGAGGCGTCGAGCTGCAGACCCTGTTCATCGACGAGGGCTTCGGCATGCTGGACGCCGACACCCTCGACGACGTGATGGACCGTCTCGACGGGCTCCGCACCGGAGGGCGCACGGTGGGCGTCGTCAGCCATGTCTGGGAGCTCCGCGGCCGCATCCCGGTGCAGCTGCACGTGCACAAGTCCCGCGGGGGCTCGCGCGTGGAGGTGCGTACCCTCGTCCAATGACGTCTGACGGCGAGCCCGCCCGGGCGATCGCCGTCATCGACATCGACGGCGTCCTGGCCGACGTCCGCCACCGGCTCCGCTTCCTCCAGCTTCGGCCCAAGGACTGGGGCGGGTTCTTCCAGGCCGCTCCCGAGGACCCGCCGCTGGGACCCGGCCTGGACGCGGCACGCCGGCTTGCCGAGGTCTACGAGGTGGTGTACCTCTCTGGTCGGCCGGAGTGGTGCCGCGTCGACACGGTCGCCTGGTTCGGCCGCCACGGCCTACCGCCCGGAGAGCTGTACCTCCGCCCGCCCGGCGACTTCCGCCCGGCGAGGGTGATGAAGGTCGAGCGACTGCGGGCCCTGCACCGCCGCGCGCCCGTCGCCGTCCTGGTCGACGACGACGAGGACGTCCTCGACGCCGCCCGCGCCGCCGGCTTCGACGTCCTCCCCGCCACCTGGATGGGCGACGCCCCCGCCCTCCACGAAGCCCAGGAGGATGAAGGCCGGACCTGATCTGG
>JBIOYO010000218.1:0-5165 GCA_044870175.1 Nocardioidaceae bacterium
GCGGCGGCGGCCCGCTCGCGCTGCTCGGCCCGCTCGGCCTCGGCCTCGGCCTCGCGGACCGCGGCGCGCTCCACCTTGGCGGCGCGGACCTCCGCCTTGGCCTCGGCCTTCTTCTTGTGCGGGCCCAGCACCATGATCATGTTGCGGCCGTCCTGCTTGGGAGCCGACTCGACGTACCCGAGGTCTGTGACGTCCTCGGCGAGCCGCTGGAGCAGCCGGAACCCGAGCTCGGGGCGGTGCTGCTCCCGACCGCGGAACATGATCGTGATCTTGACCTTGTCGCCCTGCCGCAGGAACCGCACGACGTGACCCTTCTTGGTCTCGTAGTCGTGCGAGTCGATCTTGGGCCGGAGCTTCATCTCCTTGATGACCACGTTGGTCTGGTTGCGTCGGGCCTCACGGGCCTTCTGGGCGTTCTCGTACTTGAACTTCCCGTAGTCCATGAGCTTGCAGACCGGCGGTCGCGCCATCGGCGCGACCTCGACCAGGTCGAGGTCGGCCTCCTGCGCAAGCCGGAGGGCGTCCTCGATCCGGACGATCCCCACGGTCTCGCCGTTGGGGCCCACGAGCCGGACCTCGGGCACCCGGATCCGGTCGTTGATTCGCAGGTCAGTGCTGATGTGTCCTCCTGGTGGTTGGAGCGTCGCGGCGACCCGGCGCGGAGAACGAGAGGACCTCCGCGTCGCATGACAGCGGAGGCCGGTCGTGCCGGGCGGCGTACGGCGGGCGGCGTGCCCGTCGCCGTCACCGGCGGCACCTGCCGAGCACACGCGCGCCGTGGCGGCGCCGTCCCGGCGACCTGACCCGACGACCTCGCGGTCGATGCGGGTGGGAGACCTGCTCCGCTTGTCGGATCTCCTCCGCACAACGCCCGGACCAGGCCGGATGTTCCGCATCGCGAGATCGGTCCGGGCAAGGGTAGCAACCGTCCCGGGCTCGTGCATCTCACGTGCGAGGCTGGCCGGGTGGAGCAGCCCCCGCGCGACCCCTCTCGTGATCCTTCTCGTGATATCGCCGACGTGCCCGCACTGGAGGTCGTGTCCGCGGCGGCGCTGCACCTGATGAGCGCGGCGGCGGTTAACCTCGGCCTCGCCGAGGACCTGCCAGAGCATGTGGACCTGGACGAGGCCCGGACGCTGATCGACGCCCTGGCCGGACTGGTCACCGCCGCGACGCCCCGGCTGGGCCACCACCACGCCGCGCCGCTGCGCGACGGCCTGCGCACGCTCCAGCTGGCCTTCCGCGAGGCCTCGGCCTTCCCCGACGCGCCCGGCGAGGGACCCGGTGAGCGACTGACCGGACCGGTGTACTTGACGGCCAGGTCCTGACCGTCTTGGCAGTCTGCCCCGGTCGGGCGCCCATTCCGGGCTGGGAGTGATTCGTGCCCAGGCGCGTCGAGCAGCCGCCACGGCTCCCACCGTGGTCACCACTCGGCGGTGCCCTCGGTGCCGCTGCCGCGATCTGGGCCGGCTCGTTGTCGGACTAGGGAGAGCGCACCCAGGCCACTCGGCCGCCGACCTCGGCGAGCCGGTAGCCGTCGGCCAGGTGGCGCAGGTCGTCGCCCTCCACGGCGAGCAGCACGGGACCGGCGACGTCGACGACCAGCGCGTCCGCGCCTTCCTGGACCGCGGCGCGCGCGGCCGTCCGGGCGGTCACCGGGACCGGCCGGGAGTCCGGGTCCCACCGGTGCAGGGTCTCGGTGCTCGTGAACGCCAGCAGGGCGGTGCGTCCGTCCCGGCCGGTGAGGAGCACCGATGCCATGTCGGAGGTCTTCTCGGTGGGGCGTCCCTCCGCGTCGTGCTCGACCTCCCCGGGAAGGGCCACGACCGGGACCAGCAGCCGGGCGTTCTGCAGGACGGCGAGGGTGGGGTGGTGCAGCCGGTCCGGTGACCGGTCGTATGCCGCGAGCGCCGCGGCGAGGCCGGCGTCCGCCCCGCCGTCGTCGCCGGCGAAGCCGGGGTCGGGGATGCTGCGCACCCGGGCCATGCTGCCATCGGGGTCGTAGGCTCGGCGCATGGACGGCCTGGACAACTCGACCTGGATGGCGCTCGGGCTGACCCTGACGGTAGCCGGCCTCGGGGTGAGCGCGCTGGTGTGGCGGCGCCGGGGGCCGGCGTCCGGGCTCCGGGCAGTCGCCATCGCCCTGTTGCCGCTGGCGGCCGGCATGACCCGCACCTTGAAGGTGCTGTGGGAGATGGGCGAGCTGTTCGTGCGGTACGTCGCCAACCTGGTGTTCAACCCGCTGATGTGGCTCGGGCTCGTGGTGCTCGGCGTCTCGGTGGTGCTGTTCGTCGTGAGCGGCATGATGCGCAGCCGCGGCGTCGGCACGAAGGGCCGCGCGAGCACCGGCCCGACGGCCAGGCCGGGTGCGGCCGCGCTGCCGGCCAAGCCGGGCCGTGCGACGGCGGCCCCGGTCGACGACGACCTCGCCGACGTCGAGGCCATCCTGCGCAAGCACGGCATCACGTGAGCCCTGACGCGTGGGCGGTCCTCGCCCTCGCGTTGGACCGCCCGGCACGTCTTGGCTCGTCGTCCGTCCCGGTGAGGCTGGTGTGCGTCGACGGCCCGGCCGGGTCCGGCAAGACCACGCTGGCCGCCGCGGTGGCGGCCGCTGCCGCCGCGCGTCACGTTCCGGCCCGCGTGGTGCACATGGACGACCTGTACGCCGGGTGGGGCGGGCTCGCCGACGCCCCGGCCACCGTGGCACGCGACCTGGTCGGCCCGCTGCGCGAGGGCCGCTCCGGGGGCTACCGCCGCTACGACTGGGTCGAGGGCCGGTTCGCCGAGTGGGTCGAGGTGCCCCCGGTGGACCTGCTGCTCCTGGAAGGCGTCGCCTCGGGCGCCACGGCGTACGCCGACGCCGCGACGCTGATGGTCTTCGTCGACGCGCCGGCCGACGTCCGGCTGGACCGGGGCCTGGCCCGCGACGGCGAGCACATGCGGCCCCGGTGGGAGGCCTGGCGGCGCGACGAGGAGCGGCATTTCGCCAGGGACCGGACCCGTGAGCGCGCCGACGTACACCTCACCAGTCGTTAGGCCCTAGTCGTCGCGCTCGGTGCGGCTGAAGTGGGCCACCAGCCCGCGCAGCTGGCGGACCTGGCGTGCGGCGCGGGCGCCGTCGGAGCCCTGGATGCCCATGGCCGCGACTGTGGTGCCGTCGCTGAGGTCCAGCTCCGCCCAGGGGCTGCCCGGGCGCAGCGTCACGGCGAGCACCTGCGACCACTCGAAGCGGCGCGTGCGGTAGCCGTTGACGACGGTGAGGCCGGCCGCGTCGGCGTCCAGGCGGGACCGGGAGAGCGCGTGCGCGCAGATGCCGAGAGCCAGCCCGATCACCAGGACCGTGGCCTCCTGGAACGCGGTGAACTGCGCGCGGATCTCCGGCGGGAAGCTCACCCAGATCACCGCGGTGACCGCGACCAGGGCCAGCCCGAGCAGCGTCGCCGCGAGCCGCACCCCGAGCGGGCGGAAGCGGCGCGGCACCCGCACGACGTCGCCGCCTGCAGGGGTCGGCTCAGAGGCGGCAGGCATGGATGTCGGTAGTCAGGATGCCGCGCGCGCCGATCTCGTACAGCGCGTCCATGACCTTCTGGGCCCGGTCGCGCGGCACCATCGACCGAACCGCGACCCACCCTTCGCGGTGCAGCGGCGAGACGGTCGGGCTCTCGATGCCCGGGGTCAGCCCCACCGCCTCGTCGACGCGGGCCGAGGGGATGTCGTAGTCCATCATCACGTACGCCCTGGCGACGAGCACGCCCTGCAGCCGCCGCAGGAACACCTCCAGCCCGGCCGGCGGCGCGGCCCCCACCCTCGTGACCAGCACCGCCTCGGACTCCACGATCACCTCGCCGAGAAGCTCCAGGCCGGCCTGCCGCAGCGTGCTGCCGGTCTCCACGACGTCGGCGATCACGTCGGCCACGCCGAGCTGGACGCTGCTCTCCACGGCCCCGTCCAGGCGGACCACGGTGGCGTCGATCCGCCGCTCCTGCAGGAAGCGGCGCACGACCCCGTCGTAGGAGGTGGCGATCCGCTTGCCGGCCAGGTCCGCGACGGTGCCCACCATCCCCGGGGGTGCCGCGAACCGGAACCGGGACCGGCCGAACCCGAGGCTGAGCTGCTCCTCGGCCTTGGCGCCGGAGTCGAGCAGCAGGTCGCGGCCGGTGATGCCGACGTCGAGGGTGCCCTCACCGACGTACACCGCGATGTCTCGGGGCCGCAGGTAGAAGAAGTCGACGGCGTTGTCGGGGTCGGTGCGGCTCAGCTGCTTGACGTCGCTGCGCTGGTCGTAGCCGGCCTCGCGCAGCATCTCCAGCGCCGCCAGGGACAGCGAGCCCTTGTTGGGCACGGCGACCCGCAGGAATCCGTTGGCCATCGGTGAGGGTCTCCTAGCGCGCTAGAGGTGCGCGTAGACGTCGTCGAGGTCGACGCCGCTGGCCAGCATCAGCACCTGGGCGTGGTAGAGCAGCTGGCTGATCTCCGCGGCCGTGCGCGCCGGGCCCTCGTGCTCCGCGGCCATCCACGACTCGGCCGCCTCCTCCACCAGCTTCTTGCCGATGGCGTGCACGCCGGCGTCCAGGGCGCGCACGGTCTGCGAGCCCTCGGGCCGGGTCTCCGCCCGGTCGCTGAGCTCGGCCCAGAGCTCCTCGAACGTCTTCATGGTCCCGCTTCGTGTCGTGGGGTCGCGTGCGCCAAGGGTACGACGGGCGGCCTGCTCAGCCGGCGTCGTACCCCCGGCGTACCCGGCGCAGGACGTAGGCCGTGTGCAGTGCCGCCGCCGTGGCCTCGTAGCCCTTGTCCTCCGCCGACTCGGGCAGGCCCGCCCGGTCCAGCGCCTGCTCCACGGTGTCGCAGGTGAGCAGCCCGAACCCGACGGCCACGCCGGTGTCCAGGGCGACCCTGGCCAGCCCGTCCGTGGTGGCGGCGCAGACGAAGTCGAAGTGCGGCGTGCCACCCCGGACCACCACGCCGAGGGCCACGACGGCCTCGTAGCCGCGGTCGGCGAGGGCCTTGACGGTGACCGGCAGCTCGAAGGAGCCGGGCACCCGCAGCACGGGCGGCGCCTCCACCTTGAAGTCGGCCAGGGCCCGGCGGGCTCCGCCGAGCAGCCCGTCCATCACCTGCTCGTGCCAGCATGCGGCCACCACGGCGACCCGCAGCTCGTGGCAGTC
>JBIOYO010000219.1:0-10357 GCA_044870175.1 Nocardioidaceae bacterium
GGACCCGCCTCGCCGGCCACGAGGCGGCGCACGACCCCGGCGTTGTGGGCGGCGTCCCCGCCGCGCAGGTCCGCCGCGGCTGCGCGCGGCAGGCCCAGGTCGGCGGCGTCCACGGTGACGTGCCGGACCGCGCCGGCCGACACCGTCCACAGCTGCGACGTGGTGGTGGTGGTGAGCTCGTCGAGCCCGTCGTCGCCACGGAACACCCACGCGTCGACGCCGCGCCGCGCGAACACCCCGGCCATGAGTGGGGCCATCCTCGGGTCGGCGCAGCCCACCGCCTGGGCCTCGGGCCGGCCTGGATGGGCGAGCGGGCCGAGGAAGTTGAAGGTGGTGCCGATGCCGAGCTCGCGCCGCGTGACGGCGGCGTGCCGCAGGGCTGGGTGGAATGCCGGTGCGAAGCAGAACGTGATGCCCACCTCCTCCCCGACCGCCCGGACCTGCGCGGCGGTGAGGTCCAGGCGCACCCCGAGTGCCTCGAGGACGTCGGCGGCGCCCGCCTTGGAGGACGCCGAGCGGTTGCCGTGCTTGACGACCCGGGCCCCCGCCCCGGCGGCGACGATCGCGGCCATCGTGGAGATGTTCACCGACATCGACCGGTCGCCGCCGGTGCCGACCACGTCGAGCCAGCGTCCGTCGATCGGGAACGGCTGGGCGTGGCGGTACATCGCGTCGACCAGGCCGGACAGCTCGTCGAGGGACTCGCCCTTGGTGCGCAGGGCGACCGCGAAGCCGGCGATCTGCGACGGGGTCGCGTCGCCGACGAGGATCTCACCCATCGCCCAGGCGGCCTGCTCGGCAGCCAGGTCGGCACCCGAGACCAGGGTGGAGAGGACCTCAGGCCAGGTGTGGACGCCGCCGGACGGCCGCGCCGACCCGGTCGGCGGCATCGGCTCGGGTGGGGGGGCGGGCATGCGGGCGGACTGGACCGCTCAGGCCGGCACGCGGGTGCGCAGCAGCCGGATCACGGTCTCGGAGAGCTGGATCGGGTCCAGGGGATGCGGCACCGCGGCCTCGGCCCGCGACCAGGTCGCCAGCCAGGCGTCCTGCGGCCGTCCCGTGAGCACCAGCACCGGCGGGCACTGGTAGATCTCGTCCTTGAGCTGCTTGGCGATGCCCATGCCCCCGGCCGGCACCGCCTCGCCGTCGAGGATCGCCAGGTCGACGGTGTGCGTGTCCATGTGCCAGATGACCACCGGCTCGGTGGCCACCTCGACCAGCTCCAGCTCCGGGAGGTCGGGATGCGGCCGGCGACCGAGCGCGAGACGCACCTGCTCGCGGGTGTGCGGGTCGTCGCTGTAGACGAGCACCTTCAGTGGCCGGGGCTTCGCAGCTGCGTCGGTCTGGGGGTCGGTCACGGCGCGATGCTACCGCTCGGGCGACCCCGCCCGCCCGGTCGCCGGCGCCGCGGCGCAGTGACGCGTGGTCGCGTCCGCAGAGTCGTCGGCGCGCTGCGCTCGCTCATTCCGGTGGCTCTGGCGTGCTGGCGGCGCGAGCCTGCTCGCGTGCCTCGAGCAGGTCCAGCCGCCGGTCCTCTCGCCGCGCCTCGCGCTGCGAGCTGCGCACCCACTGCACGAACAGCACCAGGAAGAGGACCACACCGACCAGCTCCCCGGCACCCCACAAGATGCCCCCGGCGAGATGCTGGTCGTCAGCCGGGTCCGGCAGCCACGGCAGTCTCAGCGCGGTGTACCACGAGCCGGCCAGCAACTCCTCCTGGCCCATGATCGTGACGCCGAGGAAGGCGTGGAAGGGCAAGGTGAGGAACACCAGCAGCAGCCGTAACGGGTAGGCCACCCGCCCGGGCACGGGGTCGACACCCACCAGCGGCCAGAAGAACAGGCAGCCCACGAGCACCAGGTGCACGTGCATCGCCTCGTGCAGGTAGTCCGAGCGGAGCGTCGCCTCGTACCAACCCGAGAAGTACAGCACCCACGGGGTCAGCACGAACAGCGCGAAGGTGAGCGGCGGGAAGGTCAGCACCCGGGCGACCCGCGAGTGCAGCAACCTCAGCAGCCAGCGGCGCTGCCGCGACGGGAGCGTCCGCAGCGCCAGCGTGACCGGGGCGCCGAGGGCCAGCGCCAGCGGCACCAGCATCGACAGCACCATGTGCTGCATCATGTGCGCGCTCAGCAGCACGGTGTCGTACGCCGCCAGCCCGGACGACGTGGCGACGAAGAACCCACCCGTCCCGAGCACGACGAAGCTCACCGTGCGACCCACCGGCCACCGGTCGCCGCGCGCGTGGAGGACCCACACGCCGACCAGGTACAGCCCCGCCACCCACACCGTCAGGACGGTGAGGACGGGGTCGACGCCCCACTCGGTGAGCACCCGCGAGAGGCCGAACGGCGGCAGATCCGTAGGCTCCGACCCGGCCAACGACTGCACGCCGTCCACTGTAGGAGGCGCGGGAAGGGCCGGGCCCGCCGGCGAAACCGCGCGCGCCGCCCGGGGGTCGGGGTGCCACGGGGGGTGGTTATCGACATAATGGGCCGCGTGGCGACAACTGCTTCCGTGATCCCCGCGTCCCGCCTGCACGGGCACCACGACCGGCCCAGCATGGTGAGCGTCGGCACGATCGTCTGGCTCTCCTCCGAGCTGATGTTCTTCGCCGCCCTTTTCGCCGCCTACTTCACGATCCGGGCGGTGTCGCCGGAGCTGTGGGCGCAGGAGACCCAGAAGCTCAACGTCCCGTTCTCGTCGGTCAACACGACGGTGCTGGTGCTGTCCTCGCTGACCTGCCAGCTCGGGGTGTTCGCCGCCGAGCGCGGCCAGGTCGGCCGCACCGGCAGCGCCCTCAACGTCCGCGGGTGGGGCCTGCGGGAGTGGTTCATGCTCACCTATGTCATGGGCGCGTTCTTCATCGCCGGCCAGGCGCTGGAGTACACCGAGCTGGTGCACGAGGGCGTGACGCTGCCCTCGTCGGCGTACGGCACCATGTTCTACCTGACCACCGGCTTCCACGGCCTGCACGTCACCGGTGGGCTGGTCGCCTTCCTGTTCGTGCTCGGCCGCACGTACGTGGCCAAGAAGTTCACCCACGAGCAGGCGGTGAGCGCCATCGTGGTGTCGTACTACTGGCACTTCGTCGACGTGGTGTGGATCGCCCTGTTCGCCACGATCTACCTCCTGCAGTAGGCCATCTGGGACCGCCGCGGCCACGAACCAGCGACTAGACGGATACGAGGAGCAACGCTTGAGAATCATGGCTCGGCTCTCCACCAGGCGGCGCAACCCGGCGGCCGGCTTCGTCGTCCTCGTCCTCGGCCTGCTGCTGACCGGCGCCCTCTACGCGGTGCTCTCGCCGGCCACGGCTTCCACCGACGCCTCCGACACCGACGACGTCGAAGCCGGCCGCGCGCTGTTCCTCGTCGGCTGCGCGTCGTGTCACGGCAAGAACGGCGAGGGCGTCCCGACCAAGGACGACAAGCAGTACGGTCCCCCGCTGGTGGGCGTCGGAGCCGCCGCCGTCGACTTCCAGGTCGGCACGGGCCGGATGCCGATGGCGGCCCCCGGCATGCAGGCCCCGCAGAAGAAGGTGGTGTACGACGAAGCCGAGATCGGTCAGCTCGCGGCCTTCGTCGCCTCGCTCGGTCCCGGCCCGGCGATCCCCGAGCCCGAGCAGTACGACCCCGACACCATCCCCGACGACGAGCGCGAGGAGGCGGTCGTCCGGGGCGGTGAGTTCTTCCGGACCAACTGCACGGCCTGCCACAACTTCGCCGGCACCGGCGGCGCGCTCAGCGGAGGCAAGTACGCCCCGAGCCTGGTCGGCGTCGAGCCACGCCACATCTACGAGGCGATGATCACGGGCCCCCAGCAGATGCCGGTCTTCTCCGACGGCGTGATCACCTCGGCGGACAAGCGCGACATCATCGCCTACCTCAAGAGCATCGAGGACAACCCCAAGTACGGCGGCTCCAACCTGGGCTCGTTCGGGCCGGTCAGCGAGGGCATGTTCGCGTGGGTCGTCGGCATCGGCGCGCTGGTCGGCTTCGCGGTCTGGATCGCGGCCAACGGTGCGCGCTCGACGAGGAAGGGGACCAAGACATGAGCGACACCCGCGCAGGGAGCGGCTCCGGCGCTCCCGGCATCCCCGGCAACGAGGACGCGCTCGCGGTCCAGAGCGACACCGGCGCCGTGGTCGCCCAGCCGGAGGCCGAACCGATCCCCGACCCGGGCCTGCCCCCGCACCTGCCACGCCCCACCGACGTCGACGAGAGGTCGGCTCGCAGGGCGGAGCGGCAGGTCGCCACGTTCTTCGGGCTGTCGTCGCTCTTCGTGATCCTCTTCTGCGTCGCCTACTTCGTCTTCGACGTCGGCGACGACCCCGACGTACTGCTGGGCTTCGGCGCCTCCAACGTGACGCTCGGGCTCACCCTCGGCCTGTCCCTGCTGATGATCGGGATCGGCGCGATCCAGTGGGCACGCAAGCTGATGAGCGACCACGAGATCGTGGAGGCCAGGCACCCGGTCGCGTCCAGCCCCGAGGACCGCGCAGTGTCGCTCGCGGCGTGGGAGGAGGGCGTGGACGACTCGGCCATCGGCCGGCGTCCACTGATCCGCAACTCGCTCCTCGGAGCGCTGGGCACGGCACTCATCCCGAGCGTGATCGTGCTGCGCGACCTGGGCCCGCTGCCGGGCGACAAGCTCTTCCACACCGTCTGGCAGGAGGGCATGCGCGTCGTCGTCGACGTCGCCGGCACGCCGATCCGCCCGCAGGACATGGAGGTCGGCGAGCTCACCAACGCCCAGCCGGCGGTCTTCTTCGAGACCGACGACGAGGGCGAGCCGCTCTACGAGGGAGTGGCGCTGCAGCAGGCGAAGGCCAAGGCCGCGGTGATCCTGATCCGGATGCAGCCCGACGACATCACCCCTGCGAAGGGCCGCGAGAACTGGGGCTACGAGGGCATCCTCTGCTACTCCAAGATCTGCACCCACGTCGGGTGCCCGATCTCCCTGGCAGAGCAGCAGAACCACCACCTGCTCTGCCCTTGCCACCAGTCCACCTTCGACCTCGCCGACAACGGCCGGGTCGTGTTCGGGCCGGCGGCGCGGGCACTGCCCCAGCTGCCGCTGATGCTGGACGCGGAGGGCTACCTCGTCGCGCAGAGCGACTTCACCGAGCCGGTCGGCCCGAGCTTCTGGGAGCGACACTGATGAGCACGAGCACAGGCCCCACCACCGAGCCCGGCCGACGGACCGCCAAGCCCGCGAAGTCCTCCATCATCGGCGACCTGACCGGCTGGGCCGACGACCGCACCGGGCTAGCCACCATGAGCAAGAAGCAGATCCGGAAGGTCTTCCCCGACCACTGGTCGTTCATGCTCGGCGAGATCGCACTGTGGAGCTTCGTCGTCCTGCTGATCACCGGCGTCCTGCTGACCCTGTGGTTCAAGCCGAGCATGGCCGAGGTGGTGTACGACGGCTCCTACGACCAGCTCCGGGGCCTGCACATGTCCGAGGCGTACGCCTCGACGCTGCACATCTCCTTCGACATCCGCGGTGGCCTGCTCCTGCGGCAGATGCACCACTGGTCGGCGATGCTGTTCGTCGCCGCCATGCTCGTGCACATGATGCGGATCTTCGTGACCGGGGCGTTCCGCAAGCCGCGTGAGATCAACTGGATCATCGGCGGCACGCTGCTGCTCCTCGGCATCCTCGAGGGCTTCGCCGGCTACTCGCTGCCCGACGACCTGCTCTCCGGCACCGGCCTGCGCATCGCTGACGGCCTGGTCAAGGCGACCCCGATCGTCGGCACGTACATGTCGTTCTTCCTGTTCGGCGGGGAGTTCCCCGGCGACATCATCATCCCGCGGCTGTACATCCTGCACGTGCTGCTGATCCCCGGCATCATCCTCGCGCTGATCGGCGCGCACCTGCTCCTGCTGGTCTACCAGAAGCACACCCAGTGGCCCGGCCCCGGCCGCACCAACGACAACGTCGTCGGCTACCCGATGCTGCCCGTGTACGCCGCGAAGGCGGGCGGCTTCTTCTTCGTCGTCTTCGGCGTCACCGCCCTGATGGGCGGCCTGCTGACCATCAACCCGGTCTGGCGGTTCGGGCCGTACAACCCCTCCGAGGTGACGGCGGGCTCCCAGCCGGACTGGTACATGGGCGTCGCGGAAGGCCTGCTGCGGATCTTCCCCGGCATCGAGACCGAGATCTTCAACCGGACGATCAGCTGGAACGTCATGATCCCCGGCCAGATCCTCCCACTGGTGATCTTCACCGCCGCCATCATCTACCCCTTCGTCGAGCAGTGGATCACCGGCGACAAGCGTGAGCACCACCTGCTGCAGCGGCCGCGCAACGCGCCGAACCGCACCGCCAGCCTGGTGGCGCTGATCACGCTGTACGGGCTGCTGTGGGCCGCGGGCGGCAACGACATCCTCGCGGTGGTGTTCCACCTCAACCTGAACTACATCACCTACTTCATGCGCGTGGCGGTCTTCGTCCTGCCGCCCCTGGCGTTCTGGATCACCCGTCGTTGGTGCATCTCGCTGCAGCGCCAGGACGAGGCGAGGCTGCTGCACGGCTTCGAGAGCGGCGTCATCATGCGGTCTCCCGAGGGGGGGTACAGCGAGCGGCACCTGCCCATCCCGCTGGAGGAGGCCTACACCCTCACCGCCCGCGACCGGGACGTCGTCGTGCCGCCGCCCACCGAGGAGGACGAGAACGGCGTGAGGGCGCCCAAGGTGCGGGCCGGACGGCTCCGGGCCCGGCTGTCCAGGCTGTGGTTCGGCAGCAACATCCAGAAGCCGACCAGGGCAGAGCTCGAGGAGGCCCACCACCACGCCGAGCACGAGCTGGAAGAGCACGACGCGCAGGGTCACCAGAAGCTGCCGCCCGGTGACTACCTCGGCCACCACGAGCTCGACGGCCAGCCCGCCGACGGACACCAGTTCGACGGCCGCCACGGCATCTCCGGTGAGGAGCTCCGCAAGCACTGACCCCCCAGGCGGAGGCCGAACCGTCGCATCCGCCCCGCGAATGGATGCCGAGCCGTCGCAACCGCCCCGCGAATGGATGCCGAGCCGTCGCATCCGCCCAGCAGACTGACGCCGAGCCGTCGTGACCGCCCGGCGAATGTATGCCGAGCCGTCGTATCCGCGCCGCAGGTGCGGCAGTACGGCGGCGTGCGGAGTGCACAAGAGACGGCTCGACCCCATCCAGCCACACACAAGAGACGGCTCGACCCCATCCAGCCACACACAAGAGACGGCTCGGCGTTGGCAGGCAGTGGTTGACACGTTGGACGGCGGGGTGTCACACTCGGCGGGGCGTTTGGCGCGCCCATTTTCTTTTTCCCGGCGTTCTGGTTCACGCGCATCCCTGGTTGGGTGCGGCCGGCTGCCGTCCTCGCCTGTAGCCGCAGCGACGAACCCCTCGCACCCGCGGTCCCCGCAGCAGGCGCGTGCCATGCCTGCCCTGCCGACGCCGGGCATCTCTCACGTCCGTCCGCGACGACCCTTCCGCGACGTGACCAGCTGAAGGAGAACGAGATGGCCTCATTCCACGGTGTCCCCACCGAGACGGTTGCGATGGCCGACGTCGCGATCGTGCTCCTGGCCGGGTCGGCGATGGCGAAGCTGAGCCGGCGGCTGCACCAGCCACCGGTGGTCGCCGAGATCGCGATCGGGATCATGCTCGGCCCGAGCCTGCTCGGGCTGCTCCCAGGGGACCTGCCGGACCTGGTCTTCCCGCCCGGTGCGAGGCCCATGCTGTCGGCGATCGCCCAGGTCGGGCTGCTGTTGTTCATGTTCCTCGTCGGCTGGGAGCTGGACCTCGGCCGGCTGAACGGGCGGAGGAGATCGGTGCTGCCCATCGCCGGCTTCGGCATGGCGGTCCCGCTCGTCCTGGGCGCCGCGCTCGCGGTCCCCCTGTTCGACAGCCACGCGGGCGAGCACGTGACCGCCCACGCGTTCGCGCTGTACGTGGGCACGGCGTTCGCGATCACCGCCTTCCCCGTGCTGGCCCGGATCGTGCGCGACACCAACCTGTCCTCGACGATGGTCGGCACGACAGCGATCGCCTGCGCCGCCGTGGCCGACGTCGCGGCCTGGTGTCTCCTGGTCGTGGTGCTGGTGGTCGTCGACGACGGCGGCGCCGGGCACTTCGCCTCCGTCCTGGGGCTGACGGTCCTGTTCGGCCTCGCGATGGCGTTCGTCGTCAGGCCCGTCCTGCGGCGGCTGCTCCGCCCGGAGGCCCGCCGCGGACAGGGCAGCACGCTGGTGGTGCTCGTGGCGGCCGGCATCTTGCTGTCGTCGTACGTGACGTCGTGGATCGGCATCCACGCGATCTTCGGCGCCTTCGCGTTCGGCTTGGCCATCCCGCACGACGCGGACCTGCACGAGCACATCGCCGTACCCCTGGAGAAGATGGCCGCGCTCCTGCTGCCGGTGTTCTTCGTCGTCACCGGCCTGTCGGTCGACCTGACCGCGCTCGGCGTGCCCGGCGCGCTGACCCTCGCGGCGATCGTGGTGGTGGCAGTCGTGGGCAAGTTCTGCGGAGCGTCGCTGCCGGCCCGGCTGTCCGGCACCACATGGCGTGAGGCGGGCGCCATCGGCGTGCTCATGAACGCCCGCGGCCTCACCGAGATCGTCGTCCTCCAGGTCGGCCGCGACCGGCACATCATCGACGCCGAGCTGTTCACGATGATGGTGGTGATGGCCCTGGTGACCACCGCCGCGGCCGGCCCGCTGCTGCGCCTGCTCGGCATGCTGCCGAGCCCCACGCCCGGCGCGAGATCCTCCCCGGTGCGCGTCGCCGCCGACATCGCGGCACCGAGGGGTTGACTTCGCCCCCGTCGATGTGTCACGCTTGACCCACACCCGGTGTGCGCCCAGATCGAAGCGGCGCAGCCGGTGTTTTCATCTCCCGGACCATATGTCCCAGCCACTCCAGGCGCCGGCTCCCGCCGGACAGCACGGAGGCCGCCGCTCGGGACGGGTCCTCACTCACGCACGCCGGAGGGCGCAATGCACAGCACGTTGATCGTCGCGCGCATGGACCCGGACGCCCGCGACCAGGTGGCCAGCATCTTCACCGAGTTCGACCACACCGAGATGCCCGACCTCATGGGCACCCGGCGCCGAGAGCTGTTCTTCTACCGTGGGCTGTACTTCCACGTGCAGGACTTCGAGTCCGAGGAAGGCGGCACCGCCATCCAGGACGCGCGCAACCACCCGCTCTTCGTCAAGGTCAGCGCCGACCTGGCCCCGCACATCTCGGCCTACGACCCCGCCACCTGGCGGTCACCGGCCGACGCGATGGCCACACGCTTCTACCACTGGACCAAGAGTCCATAGCCACCAGCAGAGCCAAAGGGGGATCGGCATGCACCGGCGTGTTGTAGTCACGGGGATGGGAGTCGTCGCCCCGGGCGGAGACGGCGTCAAGGAGTTCTGGAGCCTGCTCAGCGAGGGCCGCACCGCGACGCGACGGATCACATTCTTCGACGCGAGTCCGTTTCGCTCGCAGGTGGCAGCCGAGGCGGACTTCGACCCGGAGTCGTACGGCCTGAGCCCGCAGCAGATCCGCAGGATGGACCGGGCCGCGCAGTTCGCGGTGGTGACCGCGGCGGCCGCGCTGGAGGACAGCGGTGCCGCCGACGGCCTGGACCCGCACCGCACCGGCGTCACGGTCGGCAGTGCGGTCGGGGCGACGATGGGGCTGGACCGCGAGTACCGCGTGGTCAGCGACGGCGGCCGGCTCGACCTCGTCGACCACGCCTACGCCGTCCCGCACCTGTACGACTACTTCGTGCCCAGCTCGTTCGCGAGCGAGGTCGCCTGGACGGTCGGCGCCGAGGGGCCGGCCACGGTGATCTCGACCGGCTGCACGTCGGGGCTGGACTCCGTCGGGTACGCCGCCGACCTGGTTCGTGACGGGAGCGCCGACGTCATGGTCGCCGGCGCGTCGGACGCGCCCATCTCCCCCATCACCGTCGCCTGCTTCGACGCCATCAAGGCGACGACACCACGCAACGACGACCCCGAGCACGCGTCGAGGCCGTTCGACCTCAACCGCGACGGCTTCGTCCTCGGCGAGGGCGCGGCGATGTTCGTGCTGGAGGAGTACGAACGAGCCAGGCGGCGCGGAGCCCGCATCTACGCCGAGGTGGCCGGCTTCGCCACGCGCTGCAACGCCTATCACATGACCGGCCTTCGTCCCGACGGAGCCGAGATGGCAGAGGCCATCCGGGTCGCGCTGGCAGAGGCCCGCGTCAACGCCGACGAGATCGACTACATCAACGCCCATGGCTCCGGCACCAAGCAGAACGACCGGCACGAGACGGCGGCCTTCAAGCGGACGCTGGGTGAGCACGCCTACCGGACACCGGTGAGCTCGA
>JBIOYO010000220.1:0-3440 GCA_044870175.1 Nocardioidaceae bacterium
CTGGTCGCCTGCGGCGCGCTGGCACAGCCGGCCGCCTCGGTGGTGGCGCGGACCGGGCTGCCGGTCGACGTACACCCGCTGCCGCCGCTGCTGCACAACCAGCCCCAGCGGATCGCCTGCGAGGTCGAGCGGCTGGCCACCCGGCTCGCGGCGTCGTACCGCACCGTGGCCGTCGGCTACGCCGACTGCGGCACCTACGGCGCCCTGGACGAGGTGTGCGCGCGGCTCGGGCTGCGTCGCCTCGACGGCCTGCACTGCTACGACGTCTACGCGGGCGCGTCGCAGGTGGAGCGGTTCTTCGCCGACCAGCCCGGCACCTACCTGCTCACCGACTTCCTGGTGCGGTCGTTCCGCCGGACCGTCGTCGCCGAGCTCGGCCTGGACCGCTACCCCGAGCTCCGCGACGACTACTTCGGCCACTACACGCGCGCCGTCTGGCTGGCGCAGGAGCCCGACCCCGAGCTGACGGCCCTGGCCGAGGACGCCGCAACCGTCCTGGGCCTCCCTCTGACCGTGGTCCCCACCGGCACCGCCGGCCTGGAGCGCGCCCTGCGAGCCCTGCTGCCCTGACCCACCCCCCGCTCCCCGGGCCCACCCCTTGCCGAGCCGTCGTAAACGCCTCGCCAGAAGGCGCCGAGCCGTCACAAACGCGCCGGCGTCGTGGGGCAGAACCCCATGGTATGCAGACGAGCTGCCGCTTCCCATGGCGTACGCATCGTGGGAAGCGGACAACCTCCTGCATCCCATGGGAAACCGGCCCCGCGCCGACCCGGCGACAGATACGACGGCTCGCGCGCCCACCCGGCGACAGATGCGACGGCTCGGCGCCCCACCCGGCGACAGAAACGACGGCTCGCGGAGGGCTCAGGAGGCAGGGGCGAGCTCGCCCAGCCGCTCCAGCTGTCTGCGCCGCCACGCCTCGGTCTCGGCGACCTGGTTGAAGGTGAACACGTGCAGTCCGGCGACGCCCATCGCGGGGTCGGCGAGCGTGCGCGCGCACCGCTCCAGGAACCGCATCGGCTCGTAGCCGGGCGCGGCGATGCGCGCGAAGACCCGCTTGTTCTTGTTGAGGAACCGGGTCGACTCCCCCACGCCGATCCGGGTCGCCATCGT
This sequence comes from Nocardioidaceae bacterium, assembly GCA_044870175.1. Classification (GTDB taxonomy): domain Bacteria; phylum Actinomycetota; class Actinomycetes; order Propionibacteriales; family Nocardioidaceae; genus JBIOUF01. The sequence continues at coordinate 1,114 of JBIOYO010000220.1, forward strand.
CAGCAGCTTCGTCCGCTCCACCGGACCGGGGATGCCGATCCACACCGGCATGGGCACGCGCCGCGAGCGGAGCCGGTGCACCCACTTGTTCACCAGGTCCGGGTCGAAGGTCAGGTTGGAGATCACGTCGGTCGCGTGGTGCCGCTTGTCCCACATGGCCTGGACGGTCAGGTCGTCGTGGATCGATGGGTGCGACTCGGGGTAGCCGGTGATCCCGACGTGCGCGAACGGGTTGCCCAGCGCCTGCAGGTCGCGCAGCAGGTCCAGCGACTCCTGGTAGTCCCCGGCCGCCGGGTCCTGGTCACCCGCCGGAACGAACACGGTGTCGATCCCGGCGGCGCCCATCCGGGCGACGATCTCCTCCAGCTCGCTGCGCCCATGCACCATCCGCGCCGCCAGATGAGGTACGACGCGGTAGTCGCCGGCCAGCCGCTCGGCCAGGTCGAGCGTCGCGCTCAACCCCTTCGCCGGCGACGCCGTCACGGTGACGATCCGGCCGGCCGGCACGTGGCCGCGGACCGTGGCCTCGATGCTCGCCGTGGGCAGGACCTCGAACCGCGGGTCGGCCAGCACCCGGCGCAGAGCCATGGCCCGCCGCCTGTTGCGCATCAAGAAACCCGTTTCGCCATACGCGACAATGAGCCCTCAGCGTAGACCCGCGCCGAACGCCCGACAAGCGTCCCAGCCCGCCGGGTTGTGGCCGATGCGCGCAGCTCCGTCCGGCGTGTCGTTGCAGTCCGCGGCCACAAGGGGACCTCCGTGCAGGGATCGGCCACAAGCCCGCCGACCCACCGCCCCGCGGTCACCCGCGCGCGGCGAGCCCCAAGAGGACCAGCTCGTAGACTGCGTCGAGGTCGGCCTCCAGGCGGGCGGCGGAGGCACTGGTCCACTCCCCCGCGAGGGCCGGGTGGTGGAAGCGGGCGGTGGCGTGCAGCACGGCTCGGCCGGCACGGGTCGGATCGGGCGTGGCGAGCTCGCCCGCGGCGACGCCGTCGGCGAGGATCCCGGCGATCTGGGCCGCCAGGTCGTCGACGTGGGCTGCAACGACGTCGCGGGACTGCCGGGTGAGCTGCTGGAAGGTCTCGAACAGCTCGGGGTCCTCGCGCGCCATCTGCTGCTTGGTGCGGGCCAGCAGGAGCAGCCAGCTGCGAAGTCGCCGGGACGCCGGGCCCGGCGCTGTGACCACGGCGTCGAGGGGGGCGCACACCCGGCGCAGCCACCGCTCGGTGACCGCGTCGCGGAGCGCGGCCTTGCTGGCGAAGTGGCGGTAGAGGCTGCCGTGGCTGACCCCCAGCGCGCGAGCGACGTCGACGACGGAGGCCTTGGCCGGGCCGAAGCGGCGGATCACCTCCTCCGCGGCGTCGAGGATGCCGTCCCGCGTCAGCGGATCGGCGCCGGTCACGAGCGTTCGCTGTCCAACAGCGACATCTGGCGAGCGTCGTACCGGTCGCCGGCGACGGCCTCGGCGGGCAGCGCCGCCTCCACCGCGGCCAGGTCCTCCGCGCCGAGGGTCAGGTCCAGGGCGCCCAGCGACTCGGCGAGGCGCTCGCGGGTCCGGGCGCCGACCAGGGGCACGATGTCGTCGCCGCGGCTGAGCACCCACGCGATGGCCACCTGGGCGACCGTCACGCCACGCTCGGCGGCCACCTCACGAAGGGTCTCCACGAGGGCGAGGTTGCGGTCCAGGTTGCCCCCGGCGAACCGCGGCAGGTTGCTGCGGAAGTCACGTGCGTCTCGGCCGGCCGTCCAGTGGCCCGAGATCAGGCCCCGCGACAGCACGCCGTACGCCGTCACGCCGACGCCGAGCTCGCGGGCGGCCGGCAGGATCTCCTGCTCGACCCCTCTGCTCACCAAGGAGTACTCGATCTGCAGGTCGCTGACCGGGTGCACGGCGTACGCCCGGCGCAGCGTCTCCGCCCCGACCTCCGACAGCCCGACGTGGCGGACGTAGCCGGCCGAGACCAGCTCGGCGAGGGCGCCCATCGTGTCCTCGATCGGCACCGCGGGGTCGAGCCGGGCCGGGCGGTAGATGTCGACGTGGTCGGTGCCGAGCCGTCGCAACGTGTAGGCCAGCGCGCTCTTGACCGCGGCCGGCCTGGTGTCGAGGCCTGCCCACCCGCCGCCGGGGTCGCGCAGGACCCCGAACTTGACGCTGATGGTCACCTGCTCGCGGTCGCGACCGCGCAGGGCGTCGCGGAGAAGCAGCTCGTTGTGGCCGCTGCCGTAGAAGTCGCCGGTGTCGAGCAGGGTGATCCCGGCGTCCAGCGCGGCGCGGATGGTCGCGACGCTCTCCTGCTCGTCGGCAGGTCCGTAGAGGTCGGACATCC
>JBIOYO010000221.1:0-2884 GCA_044870175.1 Nocardioidaceae bacterium
CTTCGCCACGCTGTCGATGCTGGAGATGAAGATGCTGGGGGTCGGGCTGTCGGTGGCCATCCTCGCCGACGCGACCCTCATCCGCGTGGTGATGCTGCCCGCCATCTTGGTGCTGCTCGGCCCGCGCACCTGGCCGCGTGAGCCCTCGACCAGCCGGGGCGAGGTGGTCGTGCCCGAGCCGGAGTACGTCTAGAGCGCGGCCGCGAGCCCGTCGAGGCCCCCGTCATGGGTGCAGCCCGGACGTCGGGTGCATCTTGTGGCGGGTGGACCGCCGAGCCGTCGCATCTTGTGGCGGGTGGGCCGCCGAGCCGTCGCATCCTGTGGCGGGTGGACCGCCGAGCCGTCGCATCCTGTGGCGGGTGGACCGCCGAGCCGGCGTAGGTGTTGCCGACTCGGCGGGCTTCAGCCGGGAGTCTGCGCCGACTCGGCGGGCCTCACCCGGGAGTCTGCGCCGACTCGGCGGGCGTCAGCCGGGAGTCTGCGCCGGCTCGACGGTGACCGGGACGCCGTTCAGGACGGCGTTGCCGGAGGCGTCGACGACGCTGGCGTCGGTGAGGTCGTTGACGGAGACTCCGGGCAGGGTGGACGCGTGCGAAAGGGCCGTCACGCCGGCATGGCCGTAGCCGTGGGGGAGCGACACCACGCCGGGCATGACGTCCTCGCTGGCGGCCACCTCGACCACCACCGACCCGGCACGCGACCGGAGCCGCACCTCGCATCCGTCGGCGATCCCACGACCAGCCAGGTCCTGCGGATGCATCAGGAGGCGGTGCCGCGGCCTGCCCTTGGTGAGCCGTTCGGTGTTGTGCAGCCAGGAGTTGCAGTCCCGCTGGTGGCGGCGGCCGATCAGCAGCAGCTCCTCCCCGCCGGGCGCGGCCGGGGTCATCTGGTCCAGCCGCGCCAGGTCGGCGAGCACCTGCTCCGGCGCCAGCCGGACCCGGTGGTCCTTCGTGGCCAGGCGGTCGGGGAGGCATGGCTGCAACGGCCCCAGGTCGACCCCCTCCGGATGGCTGCGGAGGCGACGCAGCGACAGGCCGGTGCGCCCCGTGCGGAGCAGCACGTCGACGATGACGGTCGGCGTGACGCGCAGCCGGACCTGCTGCCGAAGCCGCCGTGCCAGCGGCTGCCGGCCCCCGGCCTTCCGCATGATCCGCAGCCCGAGCTCGCGGAGGATCTCGTGGTCGTGCCGCGCGCCGGCAGGCTTGTCGAACACGGCCGGGGAGAACCGGGCGGTGTTGCGCACCGCCAGCACGTGGAAGGCGAGGTCGTAGTGGTCGCGCTCCAGGTGCGTCGTGGGCGGAAGGACAAGGTCGGCGTGCCTGGTGGTCTCGTTGAGGTACGGGTCGACGGCGACGACGAGGTCCAGCTCGCCGAGAGCCTGCTCCAGCCGGGCGCCGTCGGGGGTGGACAGCACCGGGTTGCCGCCTACGGTCAGGAGCGCGCGCACCTGGCCGTCACCCGGGGTGAGGATCTCGTCGGCGAGGGTCGCGACCGGCAGCTCACCGTTGGACTCGGGCAGCCCGCGCACGCGGCTGCGCCACCGCGCGTGGCCGCCCCGGCTGACGAGCCCCCGGCCGACCACGTCGACGGCGGGCTGGGTGAGCATCGTGCCGCCGGGACGGTCGAGGTTTCCGGTGAGCGCGTTGAGCACCTGCACCGCCCACTGGCAGACCAGGCCGAACTGCTGAGTCGAGACGCCGGTGCGCCCGTAGACGGCGGCCGCGCCGCTGCCCGCGACCTCCCGGGCGAGCCGGCGCACCACACCGGCGGGCACCCCGCTCGCCGCCTCGGCGCGCTCCGGGGAGTACGCCGCCACCGCCCCGCGCACGGTCTCGACGCCCTCGACGTACGACGCGGGGGAGACCAGGCCGTCGTCGAACAGGGTGCGGACCATCGCGAGCAGCACGAACGCGTCCGTCCCGGGCCGGACGAACACGTGCTCGTCGGCCACGCGGGCGGTCTCGGTCCTTCGCGGGTCGACGACCACCATCCGCCCCCCACGAGCGCGCAGCTCGCGCAGCCGGCCGGGGAAGTCCGGCACGGTCATCAGGCTGCCGTTGGATGCCATCGGGTTGGCGCCGAAGACCACGAACAGCTCCGTGCGGTCGATGTCGGGCACCGGGATGAGCAGCTGGTGGCCGTACATCCACCGTGACACCAGGTGCGAGGGGAGCTGGTCGACCGACGTGGCGCTGTACACGTTGCGCGAGCCGAGCGTCCGCAGCAGCGCGGGCAGGTGGGTCATGGCGCCGAGGCTGTGCACGTTGGGGTTGCCGGCGTAGACGGCGACGGCGTCGCGGCCGTGTGCGCGGACCGTGCTCGCGAGGCCGTCGGCGGCCAGCTCCAGCGCCTCGTCCCAGCCGATCTCCTCCCAGCCCTCCGCCGTGCTGCGCACAGGGCGCCGCAGCCGGTCCGGGTCGGTGTGGATGTCGGCCAGCGCCACACCCTTGGGGCAGATGTGTCCCCTCGACAAGGGGTCGTCGGGGTTGCCACGGGCCGCCGTCACCTGACCGTCCTCGACGGTGAGCACGAGGCCGCAGATGGCCTCGCACAGGTTGCAGGCGGTGAGCCGGGTCTGCGTCGCCATGCCGGCATCGTCACACGGCGGCCGCTGCGTCGTCTGGCTGGTCGTCTCGGAGTTGGGTGAAACGGCTCACGGTTGGTAGCCTGGTGCGGTTGCCGTCAGTCGGCCGCGGATTTCACAGAGCCCGGGTGGACCTGCCCCGGAGCGCCGCGCAACGAGACCCCGAAGGGAACCAAGGACGCCCGTGTCTGCAGGAACCGATGCTGCCACGAAGCAGCGCATCATCGCCGAGTACGCCGTCAGCGACGGCGACACCGGCTCGCCCGAGGTGCAGGTGGCCCTGCTGAGCCACCGCATCGC
>JBIOYO010000222.1:0-5508 GCA_044870175.1 Nocardioidaceae bacterium
TGGCTGGCCAGCACCGACGACGCCCGCCGCGCCTTCGTCACCACCGCCGGCTGGGCCCCCGACGGCGCGCACCGCGAGCTGGACCTCCACGGCGACGGCACCGTCCTGGTCCGCCAGGTCCGCCTCCACACGGCCCTCACCTGACCCATCCGCCCGCCCGACCAACGCCGACCCGTCCCATCCGCCCCCGTGAAAGAGCGCGAGCCGGCGACAGATACGACGGCTCGCCGCCCCACCCGGCGACAGATGCGACGGCTCGCCACCCCACCCGGCGACAGATACGACGGCTCGACCGATGGGTGGGAGTGGCCGCGGGCTAGGGTCGCCGGGTGGTGCCTCCCGTCCCTGACGCATCCGAGCCGCCCACCGATGCCTCCTCCACGCTGGACCCGGTGGTGCGGCGGGGGATCGTGCGGGACGGCGTCGCGGTGGGCGTGGCGACGGGGGCGTACGGGGTGTCCTTCGGCGCGGTCTCCGTGGCCGCGGGGCTCGACGTCTGGCAGACGTGCGCCCTGTCGCTGCTGGTGTTCACCGGGGCGTCGCAGTTCGCGTTCGTGGGGGTGCTGGCGTCGGGCGGCGGAGTGCTGTCGGCCGCCGCGACGGCGCTGGTGCTTGGCACGCGGAACACGCTCTACGGCCTCCGCCTGGCGCCGCTCCTGGGCTGGCACGGCGCGCGCAGGGCGGTCGCGGCGCAGCTGGTCATCGACGAGTCGACCGCGATGTCGGTCACCCGGGAGACCCCGGAGGCGGCCAGGGTGGGGTTCCTCGCCACCGGGCTCGCGGTGTTCGTCTGCTGGAACCTTGCCACGCTCGGTGGGGCGCTGGCCGGCCAGGCCCTGGGCGATCCCCGCAGCTACGGTCTGGACGCCGCGGTGGGCGGAGCGTTCCTCGCGCTGCTGTGGCCGCGCCTGCGCGGTGGCCGCAACCTCACCGTGGCCGCGCTGGCGGCACTCGTCGCGCTGGCGCTGGTCCCGGCGACGACGGCCGGCGTTCCCGTGCTCGCCGCCGGCGGCGTGGCCGTCGTGGTCGGGCTGGTCCCGCCGCCCAGGACGGCGAGGACCTCGGCGTGATCTGGGCCGCCGTCCTCGGCACCGCGGTGGGCTGCTACCTGCTCAAGCTCACCGGTCTCTCGGTGCCACCGCGCGTGCTCGACCGGCCCGTGGTCGCCCGCGTCGCCGACCTGCTGCCGGTGGCGCTGCTGTCCGCACTGGTCGCCGTGCAGGTTCTCGCGCACGGCAGCACGCTTGTCATCGACGCACGCCTGGCCGGTCTCGCCGCGGCCGTCGTCGCGCTCCTGCTGCGCTGGCCGTTTCTCGCCGTGGTGGCGGTCGCGGCGGTCACTGCGGCGGTGGTCCGGCTGCTCTGAGACCGGTCGGCGCCCTCCGCAGGCTCACGAACCGCCGCCCCCGGCGCTGCCCACCTCGGCGCGGGAGAGCGCGACCGCGTGGCGGGCGGCCTCGCGGGCGCGGCCACGGTCGCCGGCCGCGTCGTACGCCAGGGCCAGTCGGTACCACGCCCGCCAGCTGTCCGGAGCGCTCTGCGCCTCGGCACGGAGCTGGGCGAACGCCGCGTCGGCGGCGGCCCGGTCGACACGGCCCGACGGCCGGCGCGGCAGGTCGTCGGCGGGCAGCCCGCCCTCGCCGGCCAGGCGCGCCCCGAGCCGAGCGGTACGCCGCCCGAACTCGACCTCCCGCCACACCAGGAGCACCCCGAGCACGGGCAGCACCAGCAAAGCCGCGCCGAGCGTCACCGAGACCGGCGTCGCCACCCGGACGAGGGCCAGGCCCTTGCCGCCGATCACCACCGCGTAGAAGGCCAGCACGACCACGAGCGCGGCCACGGTCAGCTTGGCCCGCATCGTCAGTCCAGCCCGAGCAGGGACTCCAGCCCGACGGTCAGCCCTGGGCGGCCGGCGACCGCCCGCACCGCCGTCAGCACGCCCGGCGTGAACGAGGCGCGGTCCAGGGAGTCGTGCCGGAGGGTGAGGGTCTCCCCCAGTCCGCCGAGCAGCACCTCCTGGTGCGCCACCAGCCCGCGGAGGCGCACCGCATGCACCCGGACGCCGGCGACCTCGGCCCCGCGAGCGCCGGACAGCTGCGTCGTCGTGGCGTCCGGCATCGCAGCCGCGCCGGCCTCCTGGCGCGCGGCGGCCACCAGCTCCGCCGTACGCCGGGCCGTCCCTGACGGCGCGTCGGCCTTGTCGGGGTGGTGCAGCTCGAGGATCTCCACGGACTCGAAGAACGGCGCCGCCTGGGCGGCGAAGCGCATCATGAGCACCGCCCCGACCGAGAAGTTCGGGGCCACCACCACGCCGACCCCAGGGGCGGCGTCGACCCAGCGCCGCACCCGGTCCAGCCGCTCCTCGTCGAAGCCGGTGGTGCCCACCACGGCGTGGACGCCGTGGGTGACGCAGTACTCCAGGTTGGCCATGACCGCGTCGGGGTGGGTGAAGTCGACGACCACCTCGGCCCCACCGTCGACCACCAAGGACAGGTCGTCGCCGGCGTCCACCTCGGCGACCAGCTCCAGGTCGTCGGCCGCACGCACCGCCGCGCACACCTCGCGGCCCACCTTCCCCCGCGAGCCGAGGACGCCCACCTTCGTCACCGTCACGGGTCCAACCTACGCACCCGGTCGCCGAACACGCGCTCAGACGTCGGCACCCAGCTCGCCGAACAGGCCACCAGCGTGGCTGGACCGGCGTATCTTCGCCCAGGGCTGGCTCTCTTACTGACAAAGCTGCCGCCGCATGCCCGCCCCGGGAGACGCCATGACGCTCACCGCCCCGCCACCCGCCGCCGCCGACCCCGCGCAGCCGCCCCCGGCGCAGGGCACAGCCAGCCAGACGGTGCGTGCCTTCCTCGCCTCGGCGGGCATGCTCACCCTGGACGACCGCAGGATCATCGTCGACCAGGCCCGGGTGCTGCTGGAGCAGAACTACGTGCACCTCCCGCTCAAGTCCGCCATGCACGCGGTCAACCCGGTGCAGCGGCTCCGGCTGCTGCGGGCGCGGCTGGACCGGCAGACCCCCGCGACGATGGACCCCGAGTGGCAGTTCCACCGTGAGATGGCGGGCATCTTCATGTCGGTGCGCGACCTGCACACCAACTACCTGCTGCCGCAGCCCTTCGCCGGTCGGGTGGCGTACCTGCCCTTCATGCTGGAGAAGGCCACCGACGCCACCGACGAGCACTACCTGGTCACCAAGACCGTGGCCGGCTTCACCGCCGTCGGGTTCGGACCGGGTGCCGAGGTGACGCACTGGAACGGGGTGCCGATCGGGCGTGCCGTGGAGGTCAACGGCGCCCGGTTCGCCGGGAGCAACCGGGCCGCCAACCTGGCGCGTGGGCTGGACTCCCTCACCGTGCGCCCGCTGAAGATGCAGCTGCCGCCGGACGAGGACTGGGTCGACGTGACGTACGCCGGCACCGACGGGCTGCCGCACGAGGTCCGGGTCACGTGGCGCGTGGAGGCCAACCTCCCCCCGATGACCGACCTCGACGCCGTCACACCTGCGACCACGTCACTGGGCCTCGACCTCGACGCGGACGAGCGGGCTCGCGCGGTGAAGATGCTCTACCGGCCCGACGTGGTCGACCTCGAGGGCGGCCTAAGCTCGGCGGAGCTCGCGACGGCCGAGGCGGTCGACGTGGGCGACGTCGCGACCAGCATGCCCGGGGTGTTCCGCGCGCGGGCGGTGACCACGGCGAGCGGCACCTTCGGCCACCTGCGCATCTTCACGTTCAGCGTGCAGGACCCCGTCGCGTTCCGCGACGAGTTCGTCCGGCTCGCCGCCGCCCTGCCGCAGAACGGCCTCATCGTCGACGTACGCGGCAACGGCGGCGGGCACCTGCACGCCAGCGAGTTCACGCTGCAGACGCTCACCCCGCGTCGCATCGAGCCCGAGCCGGTGCAGTTCCTGGCCACGCCCCTCAACCTGGCCCTGGTACGCCGCCACAAGGACGACGCCACGGGGATCGACCTCGGCCCGTGGTTCGACTCCCTCGACCAGGCCACGGAGACCGGTGCGTCCTTCTCCGCGGCCCGGCCGATCACCCCGGTCGACGGCGCCAACGAGGTTGGGCAGACCTACCACGGCCCCGCCCTGCTGGTGACCGACGCCCGGTGCTACTCCGCGACGGACTTCTTCGCCGCCGGCTGGGCCGACCACGGCATCGGGCCGATCCTCGGCGTCGACGTCTGCACGGGCGCCGGCGGTGCGAACGTGTGGACCCTCCAGCTCCTCCAGCAGCTCATGGCCGGCGACCCCGCCTCGCCGTACCGCAGCCTGCCGCAAGGTGCCAACATGCGAGTCGCGATCCGGCGCGGCCTGCGGGTCGGCGCGCTCGCCGGCACGCCGGTGGAGGACCTCGGCGTGGTGCCGGACTCCCTGCATCCGCTCACCCGGGACGACGTGCTCGCGGGCAACACCGACCTGCTGGACAGGGCCGGTGAGATCCTCGCGGTCCTGCCCGTACGTCGCCTCGACGTCGCGACCTCCCTCGCCGCGGGCACCCTGACCGTCGAGCTGGCCACGACGGGCCTGGACCGGGTCGACGTCTACCTCGACGGCCGCCCCGTCGCCTCCCCCACCGTCGCCGCACCCAGCACCACCGTGACCGTCCCCGGCGCCGGCACCGGCCAGCTGCTCCGGGTCGACGGCTTCTCGACCGGGCAGCTGGTCGCCTCGCGGCGGGTCAAGGTCTGAGCGCGCCGCCGGTCTGGTTGTGGCCGATGCCTGCAGGGGTGCGCGCTAGTGGCCGAAGACGACACCGACACGCTGAACGACGCTGCAACCATCGGCCTCAAGCAGGCGAACCTGCAGGCATGGGCCACAACCCCGCCGACCCTACGGCGCGACCGGGCCCACCACGGCGAGCGTCTCGGGCTGGGAGAGCAGCTCCTTGGCCAGCACTCGGACCTCGTCCAGCGTGACGGCGTCGATGCGGGCCACCACATCGTCGACGCCGAGCAGCTCGTCGTAGACCAGCTCCGCCTTGGCGATGCGGGACATCCGGGCACCGGTGTCCTCCAGGCCGAGCACGAGCCCACCGCGGAGCTGGCCCTTGCCGCGCTCTACCTCCCCGGCGTCCGGACCGTCCTCGGCGAGGACCCGCAGCTCGTGGCGGACCACCGCGAGCACCTCGTCGAGCCGGTCCGGCAGGCAGCCGACCCCGACCCCGAACGAGCCGGCGTCGGCATGGTGGGAGACGAAGGAGTAGACCGAGTAGGCCAGGCCGCGCCGCTCCCGCACCTCCTGGAAGAGCCGCGACGACGTCCCACCGCCCAGCACCGCGTTGAGCACGCCGAGCGCGTAGCGGCGCTCGTCGTTGCGGACCAGCCCGTCGACGGCCAGCGCCACGGTGACCTGCTCGAACGGCCGCGCCAGCACCGCGCTCCCGGCGCGCGCCCGGCGGAACCGGCCACCCGAGCGCGGCGGCAGCGGCGGCGTGGCGCCGGTGTCGAGGAACCCGCTGCCCGCGAACGCGCGCCGCACCTGGCGGACCA